>DASRHX010000863.1:0-6068 GCA_035650295.1 Bryobacteraceae bacterium
GGGGTGTTCAACCGCCACCGGCAGCGGATGCAGGCGGTGTTGCGGGACCGCCTCGGGCTCGTGCTACGCGCGGAAACCAAAGATCTACCGGTCTATGCTCTGACAGTTGCGAAAGGGGGCCACAAGCTCGCCCCGCCTACCGAGCGCGGCTTCGGCATGAGAACGGGCCGTGATCGAATCGCCGCAAGCGGCGCGTCGATCAAACAGCTTACCGATTCCTTGTCTTCCTTGCTGGGCCGCCCCGTCATCAACGAGACAGGCTTAGAGGGGCCCTTCGATTTCAACCTTCAGTGGACGCCGGACGCTCAGCTTGCTACACCTGGGGAAAACGCCGGCGCATCAATTTTTGCCGCGATCCAGGAACAATTGGGCCTGAAATTGGAATCCAAGAAGGGCCCGGTGTCGGTCTTCGTGGTCGAAAAGATCGAAAAGCCCTCGGAGAACTAGTTATGGGCGCACTCACGAATCATCTTTGGCAATCGACGCTGTTCACGGTGCTCGTGGCAGGCGCCGCGTTGGCCCTCAAAAGCAACCAGGCTAAGACGCGCTATTGGCTATGGCTTGTGGCTTCGGTCAAATTTCTGATTCCCTTCTCGCTGCTCGTCACGTTAGGAAGCAGGGTCGAGGTTCCGTCAACCGCGCCTACGCTGCCCGCGGTCGCGGTGGAGCAGATCACAACATCGTTCGCACCGGTCCCGCCAATATTGACCTCCACGCCGCAAGCGAGCGAACCTTGGTGGCCGCCCGTATTGGCGGCGGCATGGTTCATTGGCTCAATCCTTCTGCTCACCCGTTGGTTCCGGCGATGGCTCCTCATCCACGCGGCCCTACGCGGAGCCAGCCGATTGCCCATCGCAGCGCCGCTTCCTGTTCTTTCATCACACTCGGCCATTGAGCCCGGCGTCTTTGGAATCGTTCGGCCCGTGCTGCTCTTGCCGGAGGGCATCACGCAGAACTTATCGAGCGCGGAACTCGACGCCATCCTCGCGCACGAACTCACACACGTACGCCGGCGCGATAATCTCACCGCCGCCCTCCACATGCTCGTCGAGACGCTGTTCTGGTTCCATCCGCTCGTCTGGTGGATCGGCTCCAAGCTGGTTGAAGAACGCGAGCGCGCCTGCGACGAAGCCGTGCTGCGCGAGGGCAGCCAGCCCGAAATCTACGCACAGAGCGTTCTTAACGTCTGCAAATACTATCTGGAGTCCCCTTTACCTTGTGCCTCCGGAGTTACAGGCGCGGATCTTAAAAAACGAATCGAGGAAATCATGACGCAACGCATCTCATACCGGCTTACGTGGACCCGCAAGCTTCTCCTCGCTACGGCCGGACTTGCCGCCGTCGCCGTCCCCATCTGCATCGGCGTCCTGAATGCGCAATCGAAGTCCGAGCCGTTGACCTTTGAAGTCGCCACGATCAAGCCTGCGGACCCCGATGCCCGCCGCGCGGGATTTCAACTCGCTCCGGGCGGTGGTCTGAACATCATGAACGTTGGGCTCAAGCAGCTCATCGGCTTCGCCTACGAGATCCCCTGCGGCAAGGGTTGCGACAACCAGATTGTGGGTGGTCCCGGATGGCTGGACTCCCAGCGATTTGACATCACCGCCAAAGCGCCGCCTTCGGCGGGTGTTAGCCCCGGCCCTGGCCAGATGACGCCCGAGCAAATGAAGACCGCGAGCGCACAGGTTCGAGAGCGGCTTCGGGCGCTGCTGGCTGAACGTTTTCAACTCACCATCCGCCACGAATCAAAAGAGATGCCCGTCTATGCGCTCACGGTAGGGAAGAATGGACACAAATTGAAGGAGTCGACGGCTGAGGAAGGACGGCAAATGATGCGCGGCGGGCGAGGACAGTTGATCGCCGAGAACGCGACCATGCAGTTGCTGCTGGTCAATCTGGCGGGTATCACAGGACGTCCGGTCTTGGATCGCACCGGCCTCACCGGACGCTACAACTTCACGCTCGAGTACGCTCCCGAATTTGGCGGACCGGGTCCCGGAGGTCCTGGCGAGAAGTCAGAGGTGGCAAGCGGTTCCAGCGATGCCGGACCTTCCATCTTCGCTGCGATTCAGGAGCAACTTGGACTCAAGCTGGAAGCCACAAAGGGCCCCGTCGAAGTCATCGTCATCGACCGCGCGGAAAAGCCGACTGCGAACTAACGGCAACAAACGGAATCAGCAAATGACCGCGCATTCCCCAACTTTGCTCCGGAGGTGTGTCCTTGCCTTGCTGGCCGCCGTGGTGCTCGTCTCGGCCGAGCATCGCGGCGTGGTGAAGTTTGGTGGTCTTCCAGTTCCCGGTGCAACGGTCACGATCACTCAGCATGGCAAGAAGCAAAGCGCGATCACGAATGCCGAGGGCGCCTACGCCTTTCCAGAAGCCACGGCGCCTTTCACGATCGACGTCGAGATGCAGCTCTTCACACCTGCTCACCGCGCATTTAGCGATACAAGTGCAGTGGCCGAATGGGAGTTAGAATTGCTCCCGCGTGACCAGATTGCCGGGAAGGTCGTCCGGCCAACTTCCCAGAGCGCAAAGGTTGCGTTTCAACGCACCGAGGTGAGTGAGAGCAAAGAAGCACCGCGGCCGGCGAAAGCCGATCCTCCACCGCCGGACCCGTCGGTCACGGCCGAGTTGGAGAGGCGTGCCGCCGATGGGCTCCTGATCAATGGCAGTGTCAACAATGCCGCCAACTCACCCTTCGCGCAACTTCCCGCCTTTGGCAACAACAGGCGCGGACAGCGCTCGCTCTACAACGGCAACCTGGGCGTCATTCTCAACAGCTCGCTCTTCGATGCCCGCTCCTTTTCCCTCACCGGTCAGAACACGCTGAAACCTGAATACAGCCGAGTGCAGGGCGTCTTTGCCTTCGGCGGTCCGGTGAGAATCCCCTGGCTCCTGCGGCGCAACGGCCCGAACTTCACGGTCAATTATCAGTGGACCCGTAATAGCAACGCCACGACTCAAACGGGCCTCATGCCCACCGCTCTCGAACGCAGCGGCCGTTTCGCGCAACCGATCCGCGATCCACTCACCGGAGATCCGCTTCCCGGCAATATCGTTCCGTCGAGCCGGATCAGCCCGCAAGCGACCGCTTTGTTACGCCTGTACCCGGAGCCGAACTTCTCCGGCAATTCGCGTTACAACTTTCAAGTGCCCATCGTCAGCGGCTATCACCAGGACGACCTGCAAACACGCGCCAACAAGCAGGTGCGGCGAAACTTCTTCTTCGGCAGTTTTGCCTGGCAAAGCACGCGTACCGACACACCCGATCTCTTCGGCTTTCTCGACACCGGGAGTGTGACCGGCATCAACGCCTCGGCAGGCTATCGCCGCACCCTCAGTCCGCGCGCCTTCATCAATACCTCACTCACCTTCAGCCGGCTGACCACTCGCGTCACACCCTATTTTTCCCATCGGGAGAACGTGTCGGCAATCGCCGGCATCGGCGGCAACAATCAGGAGCCGGTGAATTGGGGACCTCCGAATCTGAATTTCACCAGCGGCATTAGCCCGCTCCTGAGCGCTCAAGCCTCGCTGGTCCGCAATCAGACGGCAGGATTTTCCACGGATCTATTCGTCAACCGAGGCGGCCACAACATTCAAACCGGTGTCACGCTCCGCCGCCAACAGTTCAATCTGCTGTCGCAGCAGGACGCTCGCGGAACGTTTACGTTCACGGGCGCCGCGGCAGGCAACGATTTCGCCGGTTTCCTGCTCGGGGTTCCGGACACAAGCTCCATCGCATTCGGCAATGCCGACAAGTATCTGCGGGGCCGCATCAGCGAAGTGTTCGTCAACGACGACTGGCGCGTGAATCCAGGTCTCACGATCAACGCTGGCGTACGGTGGGAATACTGGTCGCCCGTGAGCGAAAAGTATGGACGGCTGGTAAATCTCGACATCGCATCGGGATTCGCCGCTGCAACGCCGAACGCGACACTGCCACGGCCGGACCGCAATAACCTCGCCCCGCGTATTGGTTTCTCCTGGCGGCCTAGCGCGGCGACCTCGACAGTCGTTCGAGGTGGCTATGGAGTCTACTACGACACCTCGATCTATCAACCCATCGCCACGGAAATGGCGCAGCAGGCTCCGCTTTCCAAGAGCCTGCGTGTTTCGAACGGACCATCCACACCGTTGACCCTCGCCAACGGATTCTCCTCGGCCGGAACCACCAGCACCACGACTTATGCAGTCGATCCCGGCTTTCGCACTGGTTACTCGCAAACGTGGCAGCTCTCGGTGCAGCGCGATCTTCCCGCGGGAATGCAGATGATGGCCGGTTACACCGGCGGGAAAGGAACGCGAGCACAGCAACAAGTTCTGCCCAATACTTTTCCATTAGCCGCGGCGATTCCCTCGGGATTCACGTACCTCGCGTCGAACGGCAACTCGATCCGCCACGCTGGCACTGCGCAATTGCGCCGCCGTTTGCGCAGCGGCTTCACGGCGCAGGTGCAATATACCTGGGCGAAGTCGATCGATAATGCGCTGCTCGGCGGGCGCGGTCGCGCCATGATCGCCCAGAACTGGCTTGACCTTCGCGCCGAGCGTGGCCGCTCCAACTTCGATCAGCGGCATCTCGTCGGTACCAGCATCCAATACACGACTGGCATGGGACTGCGTGGCGGCGCGCTTGCGCGTGGAAAGATGGCGGCCCTACTGAAAGAATGGACGCTCGGCTCGCAGATCACCTGGGGCACCGGCTTGCCACTCACGCCAATCATTCCCGGAGCGATTCCCGGCACGGGCGTCAACGGCAGCTTGCGCCCGGACCACACGGGAGCGCCGCTCTACGAAGCTCCGCCAGGCTTTTTCTTGAATCCAGCTGCCTACATTGCCCCCGCGCCTGGCCAGTGGGGAAATGCGGGCCGCAACTCCATCGAGGGGCCGCGCCAGTTCTCCGTAAACTCTTCCCTCTCCCGTACGTTTCGTTCTTCGGACCGGATCAGCATGGACCTTCGCATCGACGCGACGAACACGACCAATACGCCCACCTTTCCCAGTTGGAATACGGTCACCGGTAACGCGCAGTTCGGATTGCCGAACGCAACGAACCCGATGCGAAGCGCGCAAGTCACATTCCGGATGAGGTTCTAACCGATGGCCACCGTACGCTGCTACGCCTTTCTCCTGTTCGCCGCTGCAGCTTCGGCGCAGGACGTCACCTTCAAGTCCACCACGCAGCTGGTGATCGAGACCGTGACTGTGAAGGATAAAAGTGGTAACCCCATTACTGGACTAACGGCCAACGATTTCACTCTCACCGAAGACGGCGCGCCGCAAAGCATCAAGTTCTTCGAGTTTCAGGAACTCACCCCGAACCCAGCGGCGGCGCCTGTTGCCGAAACTTTGCGCGTCCCTCCGCTTCCCCGCCTCGCCCGTACACAGATTGCGCCATCACCGCCCGGAGATATCCGCTATCGCGACCGCCGCCTGCTCGCTCTCTATTTCGATCAGTCGGCCATGCCGCCGCCCGATCAGTATCGCGCTTTCAATGCTGCGAAGCGCTTCGTGCGATCGCAGATGAGCGCCGCCGATCGGGTGGCCATTATGGCCTACGTGGGAGGTGCGGTACAGGTGCTGGAAGATTTCACCGATGACCGGGAGCGCCTCCTGGCGACGATCGAAACTCTCATCGTGGGCGAGGACGAGAACGCGCCCACTGTTGCCGACACAGGCGCCGCGTTCGGCCAAAGCGACGCCGAGTTCAACATCTTTTTCACGGACCGCCAACTGGCAGCGCTGCAAACGGCCGCCACCATGCTCGGACGGCTCAATGAAAAAAAGTCGCTCTTGTACTTCGCCAGCGGCTTGCGTCTCAACGGCGCCAGCAATCAGGCGCAACTCCACGCCACCATCAACGCGGCAATTCGAGCCGGTGTCTCCTTTTGGCCCGTGGACGCGCGCGGCCTGGTGGCACAAGCGCCGATGGGCGATGCGACGTCGGGCTCTCCCGGCGGAGTCGCCACCTATTCCGGTGTCACCGCAACCGCCGGAATGAATTCTCTGCAGCGTTCGCAGGACACCCTCTGGACGCTGGCGGCGGACACCGGCGGGAAGGC
>DASRHX010000864.1:0-6444 GCA_035650295.1 Bryobacteraceae bacterium
CACTACGTGACCGACATCCACGCAACGGTTCTGCACCAGTTGGGGATCGGTCCAAAGCGGCTCGATGTGCCGGGACGGAAGCGCCTGGAAATCGACTACGGCAAGCCCATTCATGGCATTCTCGCCTAGGGCCCATGCCGCCAAAGATGAGCAAAATGAGAAACCGCACGGACGGAGTCTAGCCCAATCAAAAGCAGCCTGCCAAGAGCCGGAAGCCTCGCCGTTCGAATGAGATATGCCCCGTTTGGGGGATGGATCTCGCCTTTGGTTGGAATCTGGTTGAAAGAGTCTAGATAGCGCGGCACACTACAATGTCTGCTTACGGTATAGTAGGGAAACACTACGTTTTGAAACTGTATCCTTTTATGAATTCAGTGGAGGCGTCATGAGTACTCAACCGATGGAACCAAAGGCCGCTGCAGGGGCTGGCCTCGTGCAAATCGGCGCAAGTCCAGAGTCCGCCATCGAGCAAATCATCCAACAACGGCTAGCCGAGGAGCGGGCGCGCCTGGAGCGCGAAGCCGGCCTTGCCAAGCGGGAAACGCACCAGTTCAAGAAGCCGGTTGAAAACCCGTTCACGGCGAAGCAGCGCGGCCACACCACGCTCCTGTTTGGCGGCCTCACCTGGAAACACGAAAAGCTGCTCCACGCCGCGTTTGAAAGCCTTGGCTACATGGCCGAAGCGCTTCCGACGCCGAACGTCGCCGCCTTCCAGACGGGCAAGGAATTCGGAAACAACGGCCAGTGCAACCCGACCTATTTCACCGTCGGCAACGTAGTTCAGTACTTGCAATCGCTGGAAAATCAAGGCCTCTCCAAGCAGGAGATCATCGATCGTTACGTCTTCCTGACCGCGGGCGCCTGCGGCCCCTGCCGCTTCGGCATGTATGAAGCCGAATACCGGTTGGCCCTGCGCAATGCCGGATTCGACGGGTTCCGCGTGATCCTCTTCCAGCAGGCCGGCGGCCTCTCGCAATCGGATTGCGAAGCGGGCTTGGAAATGAATATCGACTTCTTTCTCGGCATTCTGAACGCCCTGAATTGCGGCGACGTGCTGAACGAAGTCGCCTACGCCATGCGGCCTTACGAGGTCGAACCGGGCGCAACGAATCACACCTTGAATCGCGCCATGGACTACATGCACGAGGTCTTCCGCAAGCGCCAACCTTGGAAGCTCGAAGAGCGCATGGGCAGCTTCCTCGGCGGCTTCAAAGACACGGCGGAATACATCGGCAAGTTCGTGAATCAATTGGCCGGCGACGATATGACCGCCTCGCTCGAGCGCTGCCGCGACATGTACGACGAGGTTGAAATCGACCGCCTGCGCGTGAAGCCCATCGTGAAGATCACTGGCGAGTTCTGGGCGCAGACCACCGAGGGCGACGGCAACTTCAACATGTTCGACTTCCTGGAGCGCGAAGGCGCACAGGTGATGGTCGAGCCCGTCGGTACGTGGATCACCTACATGATCCACCAGGTTGTTCAAAAATACCGCGATACCAAGGGCCTCAGCGAAGGCGCCGTGCTGCCGCCGATGTGGCGCCTGGATAAGCGCCTGAAGATCGAGATTAACCACCGCAACAAGCTTGCCAAGCTGAGCCTTGCCGAAACGATCTTCAAGCGCGAGTATCATCGCCTGGTCGACGCGCTTGGACCGTTGGGCCACCACCTGGCCGACCAATACGAGCTGCAGCGCATCGGCCATCCCTTCTATAACTCCCGCGCGGGCGGCGGCGAAGGGCACCTCGAAGTAGCCAAGAACATCTATTACTCGAACAAAGATCTGGCCCACATGGTGCTCAGCGTGAAGCCCTTTGGCTGCATGCCTTCCACGCAATCCGACGGCGCGCAGGCGGCCGTGGTTAGCCACTTCAAAGACATCATTTACCTGCCTATCGAAACTTCGGGCGAAGGCGAAGTGAACGCTCACTCACGCGTTCAGATGGCGCTCGGCGAGGCCAAGAATAAGGCCAAGCGTGAATTCGCCGACGTTCTGGAACGCATCGGAATGACGCTCGAAGACCTGCAGCAGTTCGTCGACGAACATCCGGAGACGAAGCGGCCCATGTACAAGGTGCCCCACACCAAGGGCATCGTCGGCGTGGCCGCGAACTTCGCGATGCACGTCGCCGAGCGGGCGAAAAAAGAAGGCTGGGCTCCTAAACTGGCCGTTGCCGTACAGTAAGCGCCGATTCGAATGGGCGTAAACTGACATCGTCGATCATTAAGGAGATCGCCATTGGCTCGACGTTTATCGATCGGATTTGATATTGGTTCCACAACGGTGAAAGCCGTTGTCGTGGACATCGCCACCGACCAGGTTCTCTGGTGCGATTACCAACGCCACGACACCAAACAGCCGGAAAAGTCGCTCGAATTCGTGAAGCGCATCGAGGCTGAGGTTCCCGACTTCAAGTCGGCGGACACGCGCATGTTCGTCACCGGCTCCGGCGGCAGCAATATCGGCCGCTTCCTCGGCGGCAAGTTCGTGCAGGAAGTCAACGCCGTGTCGATGGCCGTGGAGAAGCTCTACCCCAAGTGCAACTCCGTGGTCGAGCTCGGCGGCCAGGACGCCAAAATCATCATCTTCAAAGAGGACCCCGAAACGGGCCGCAAGAAGAAGGTGCCGTCGATGAACGACAAGTGCGCCGGCGGTACGGGAGCGGTCATCGACAAAATCAACGCCAAGCTCCGCATCCCGTCCGACGAGCTGTGCGGCATGGGTTACAAGGGGCTGAAGCTTCACCCCGTGGCCGGCAAGTGCGGCGTCTTCGCCGAGACCGACATCAACGGATTGCAGAAGTCCGGCGTCCCGCCAGACGAGATGATGGCCTCGCTGTTTGAAGCCATCGTTATGCAGAATCTTTCCGTGCTCACGCGCGGCAACACGCTGCGCCCCGAAGTGCTGCTGCTCGGCGGTCCCAACACCTACATCAAAGGGATGCAGGATTGCTGGAGATCGAACATTCCGAAAATCTGGGCCGAACGCGGCACACCGCTGCCTGAGGGAGTCGACCCGGAAGAACTGATCAAGATCCCCGACAATGGCCAGTACTTCGCCGCTCTCGGCGCGGTCGAGTTCGGCAAGGACGAGGACGACAAGATCGGCGTCTACTCCGGCTACGAAAAGCTCGAGTGGTACATCAACACCGGCCGCGAGGAAGAGAAGAAGAAGAAGGGCGGCAACGGCGGCCTGGCGAAGAACGCCGAAGACCTCGAAGCGTTCAAAACCAAGTACCGCCACAAGGTGTTCGTCCCGGCCAACTTCGACAACACGCCCGTTGTGGAAGGTTTCATCGGCATCGATGGCGGTTCCACCTCCACCAAGGCTGTCCTCATCTCCAAGGACAAAGACCGCACCATTCTCGCCAAGTCCTATCAGCTTTCCAAAGGCAATCCCATCGAAGACACGATGGAGATCTTCGCCAAGCTCGAAGCGCAGATCACCGAGCAGGGCGCGAAGCTCAAGGTGTTGGGCGTGGGCACCACGGGATACGCGAAGGACATCCTGAAGGAAGTCATCGGCGCCGACGCGGCGGTCGTGGAAACCGTCGCTCACACGCAGGCGGGCCTGCACTTCTACAACGACGTCGATGTCATCTGCGACGTCGGCGGCCAGGACATCAAGATCATCATCCTCAAAAACGGCCGCGTGAAGGACTTCAAACTCAACACGCAGTGTTCGGCGGGCAACGGCTACTTCCTGCAATCGACCGCGCAAGGCTTCGGCTATCCGGTCGAGCAGTTCGCCGACGTGGCCTTCAACGCCAACGGCTATCCCAGTTTCGGCTACGGCTGCGCCGTGTTCATGCAGTCCGACATCGTCGATTTCCAGCGCCAGGGTTGGAAGCCGGAAGAGATCATGGCCGGACTGTGCAACGTGTTGCCGAAGAACATCTGGCTGTACGTTTCGCAGATCCCCAACATCTCCGCCATCGGCCGCCGCTTCCTGCTACAGGGCGGCACGCAGTATAACCTCGCCGCCGTCAAAACCCAGGTCGACTTCATCGAGTCGCGCTTCAAGGGCAAGGACGTACAGGCCGATGTAATCGTCCACGAGCATTGCGGCGAAGCGGGCGCCATTGGCGCCGGCCTCGAAGCTGGACGCCTGTGGGACAACGGCCGCCAATCGACTTTCATCGGTCTTGACTCTGTTCAAAAGATCGAATACAAGACCACGCGCTCGGAAGCGACGCGCTGCTACTTCTGCAAGAACAAATGCCTGCGCACGTTCATCGACGTGAAGACGATTCAGATCAACCCCCTCGGCTACCGTCCGCCGAAGACGAAGGTTCCGCTCGAAGCGGGCTCGCAACGCCTCATCATCGCCACCTGCGAGAAGGGCACCGTCGAAGACATCAACGAGATGCGCAACATCAAGGGCGATCTCGACAAAGCGAAGGCCGAAAATCCGAACTTCGCGGAGATCGCTGCCAAGGCCGTATTCCGCGCGCCGAAAGTGGAGCTGGTCGCCGAAGCGCAGCCCAAGATTCAGATCACGCCTGCGCAGAAGCGCCGCGCGGAAGCGATGAAGAAGCGCGCCACGCTGCGCATCGGCATGCCGCGCGTACTCAACATGTACTCGCAAGCGCCCGTATTCACCGGCTACTTCGCCGCGCTCGGCATTCAGCCGGAGAACATGATCTGGTCCGACTACACCAGCGAAGAGATGTATAAGGCCGGCGCCAAGCGCGGATCCATCGATCCATGCTTCCCGTCGAAACTTGGCATCCCGCACGTGCACAACCTGCTGCACACGCACCACGCCAAGAAGCCGCTCGACATCATCTTCTTCCCGATGATCGACTGCCTCACCTCGGAGCTGCGCGGCGTGCAAGGCTCGCGCTCGTGCCCGACCGTGGCGACGACGCCCGAAGCCGTGAAAGCCGCGTTCACCAAAGAAGGCGACCTGTTTGCCGAAAAGGGTATCACTTTCCTCGATACCTTCGTCAACATCTCGAAGCCCGACATGCTCGAGCGCCAGATGTGGGAACAGTTCTCCGGCATCCTCGGTCTGTCGCCTGAAGAGAACAAGAAGGCCGTCGAGCAGGGCTACAAGGCCCTCGACCATTTCAACAACGTGACGCTCCGCGCTCAGGGCCGTGAAGTGCTCGAACAGTTGGAGCGCGAAGAGCGCATCGGCATCGTAATGCTCGGGCGCCCGTATCACAACGACCCCGGCTGCAACCACGAAATCCTCGAAGAGTTTCAGAAGCTGGGCTACCCGGTCTTCACGCAGGACGCGCTGCCGATCGACGACGACATCATTTGGCGTCTCTTCGGTCCCGAGGTGGAGTCGGGCGAAATCGATCACCCCATGTCGATCGCTGACGTGTGGAAGAACTCGTACTCGGAAAACACGTCGCGCAAAGTGTGGGCCGCGAAATACGTCGCGCGTCATCCGAACCTCGTCGCGCTCGAGCTATCGAGCTTCAAGTGCGGCCACGACGCGCCGATCTACACCGTGGTCGAAGAGATTGTCGAGCACTCCGGAACGCCGTACTTCTGCTTCAAGGACATCGACGAGAACAAGCCTACCGGATCGATTAAGATCCGCACCGAGACTATCGGTTACTTCCTCAAGCGCTACCGCGAAGACATGGTGGCGAACAAGAAGAAGTCGACCGCCATCGACCAGCAGTTGCGCGAATTCGAAGCGCGCCTGCGCCGCGAACTCCTGCGCGACAAACTCGCCGCGATGCAGCAGCACGACGAGCACCCCGAGGGCGTCTTGCCGACCATCCACGTGAGCCTCGGCCAGTTGGCGGCCTCACGTCCTCCGCAGCGGCCACACGCAAGCGGCGACTAGAACGCACTCACTCGATGTGGGTTCGAGGGCAGGCACCGGGGCTTCTACTCAGACGGCTCGGGGCCTAGTGCCTCTCACTCCCGTTGCGCAACCGAAGAAGTATGAGACGGGCACAGCCTCGAGCCCAGCCTCCCTCAAGCAGCGCGCAAAATGCGTTGCATTGTCAAAAGCTTGAGTGTACACTCCCAACATCCGATAGCAATCAGGATTGCCCAGCAGCACGCGCCCGATGAGTGGAATAAGCCGTTTCAGATAGAACATATACACCGCACGAAGTGGAAAGAACGGGGGCACCGAGATTTCGACGAACGAATAGGTCCCGCCGGGCTTCAGTATGTGAGCAACTCGGTGGGCTAGGCGCCGCTGCTGCTCGCGATCGAATGTCTTCAGGCCAAACGATGAGACCACGACATCTGCGAACGCTGGTTGGGGATTCCAGGCAAGCACGTCCGCCACGTAGACCTCCGTCGAGAAAGGCCACTCTCGGCTGGTACGACGAGCCATTTCAGAGGAGATGTCGACGCCGAAGACCCGGGCCGATGCCGGTAAGTGCGCAGCAAGAGACCGCCAGATCTCTCCCATGCCGGACATCAAATCGACGACGCGATCTGCGGAGGCCAATGGCAGGCCCGCCA
>DASRHX010000865.1:0-15206 GCA_035650295.1 Bryobacteraceae bacterium
CCGTCATGGTGGAATTGGTGGCGATGGGATCGCTTCGAGCACCGCGCCCTGCGCCGATTCCGGCACGTGGTCGCCATGTCCGACAAGGATTCTTCCCTGGCCGCCCGGGACTGCGACATAATCCCCAATGGCGTCGACCTCGAACGGTTCTCGTTCGAACCTGAATCACCTGGCCATCAGGTGCTCTTCGTAGGATCTCTCCGTCATTTCCCCAATGCCGCCGCCTTCCGATATCTTTGGCAAGACATCTGGCCGCGCGTTCGGGCTCTCTGCCCTGACGCGCAACTCACCGTCGTGGCCGGTCCGGATGCGAAACGTCACTGGACTTCGTTCAGTGGGCATGACAGCCTGCCGGAGGCGCCCGGTCTCACGCTACATGAATTCGTCGCCGACGTCGCGCCGCTATACAAAGAGGCGAACCTTGTCGTCATTCCGACCTTGTTCTCCGCAGGAACGAATTTGAAGGCCTTGGAAGCCATGGCTTCCGGCCGGGCGATAGTCTCCACTCCATCCGGCGTCGCCGGACTTGGGCTCACAAACGGGGAAAGCGTCGTCATTGCTTCCAACGCCGAGGAGTTTGCCCGCTCAGTTGCTACTCTCCTTGCTAACCCGCGCAGCCGTGCTCTGCTGGCTCGCGCCGCCTCCGTCATCGCCAAGCGCGACTTCGGATGGGGACCTTTGGGAGCCAGGCAGCGCGACCTCTGGCTCCGCTACCGCACCAGCCCGCTCCACATCCGCGCAATCACTTCCGGCGATCACTCGGCAATTCAGTCGATCCAGCACTCATCCCCTGATGCCGCCCACTGGGATTTGACAGGTTACCCGGCCGACTCCACCTGGGTGGCCGAAGTTGGTGGTGCTATCGTTGGTTTTCTTGCAGCGCGCAGCCTTTCGGCCGGTGAATTCGAAGTCCTCAATCTGGCGATTGCACCCGAGTGGCGGCGCTACGGAATCGCGGTTCGCCTGATCGACTACGCATTACGGTCTCTTCCAGGCTGCTGGTTCCTGGAAGTTCGTGAATCCAATCAGCCAGCACGGTTGCTTTATGCCAAACTAGGCTTCCAGCCCGTCGGACGACGAGTCGCGTACTATCATGATCCAGTTGAAGACGCGTTAATTCTGAAACGATGCTAATATTCGTGAACACGGGTGAGACTTGCAGGGTTAGAGACATATAGGCCCTCGACCGGGAGGTTTGCGCTGGCTGCGGCGGCGCTTTGCCTACTCGCGTACCTTCCATTTTTGCAGCTTCCGCTCATTGCTGATGACTATCTCCAGATCGGCCTCGCCCGAAAGTACGGTTCCTGGGAAGGACAGAAGGTCCTCTTTGCCGACGCCTTATACCGGTGCCGTGCCACTTCGCTCTGGGTGACCTGGCTTATTGACCGCCTCTTTGGTCCGCATTCACTTCCCCTTGCTTTGTTCTGCCTTTTCTTACATTTGTGCAACTGTGCATTGGTGTTCCTGTTTGGTTCATGGAGGCGTATCGGCTGGCCCGTGGCCGCCGCCGGCGCCCTTTTCTTCGCTGTCTATGAAGGACACCAGGAGGCCGTCGTGTGGATATCGGCAATGCCGGAGTTGCTTGTCTTCACCTTCGGTACAATCTGCGTGATTGCCTGGATGCGTTGGTTGAACGGCAATGGCCGATGGTGGCTGGTGGTGGTGTACTTTGGCTTCGTTTTGGCGCTCTTGTCCAAGGAGTCCGCCGTCGTGGTCCCGGCCCTCCTCGCTATCTATGCCTATCTGGAGAAGATACCCTGGCGGCGCTGGTTTGCCGCCCTCGCCGTCCTGGGAATGCTTGCTGCAATCTATGTGTACTTCATATTTGTCGCGCAAAGATCCCACCTGCACTTCAATGACGGCACATTTAGCCTTTCCGCCCCCTTTCCGTGGACGCTGCTAGTGAGCATCGGCCGCCTGTTCTGGTTCTGGGGCGCGGTTGCGCTAATCGTGGGATTGTGGAGCCGCTCGGCCGAATTCCGCCGCGTCGGCCAATTCGCCGCAGTGTGGATCGTGATTACGTTCCTGCCTTACGTCTTCCTGACTTATATGCCGCGAGTTCCCAGTCGCCACACCTATTGGGCTAGCGCCGGCCTGTCGCTGATCGTCGGCGCGGCAATTGTTCAGGGATTGCCCCGTTTGACCGATAGGAGAGTAGTACTAGCGGGTGTTGCCGCCGCTATCATCGCCCACAACTGTAGCTACTTGTGGATAAAAAAGCTGGGACAGTACAGGGAGCGTGCGCGGCCAACCGAAGAACTGCTCGAGTTTAGTCGCAGGTCGCCCGATCCCGTCCGTGTGCGGTGCTTTCCGTACGGTTCCGATATCGTGTTTTATTCATTGGAGATAGCAGGCCATCGCCAACGAAGCCAAGTCGAAATTGACCCGCATACGGCAGGCCAAGCCTATTGTTTCAGTGCACGCGAGGACTAGAGGCGTAAGGCCTAGAGCGGTTAAGAGCTACTCCATAGTCGCCCAATGTAGGGTATCCCGTCAGTGGATATTGGCTAGGCGACTAAGAGTTCCTGCTGATTTTTCGGCACCCACCCGGATGGTACTTTTGACTCAGCAAATCACAAGCCCCTTTGCAGGGAGAGGAGATAAAGAGTCATGAAAAATTTTGCCAACCTGGTTTGGAAGCTGCGGATCTGGAAAGACACCCGTGGTCAGGACCTCATTGAATATGCTTTGATGGCCGGTTTCGTCGCCGTCGCCGCGGGCGCCATCATGCCCAGCGTCGCCACCAGCATCAGCACGATCTTCTCGAAGATCTCGAGCGTGTTGACGGCAGCTTCGAACCAGGGTTCCTAAGCCTAAACATGGAAATCGGAGGGGATGCGGAGAAATTCGCTTCCCCTTCCTCCCCAATGTGCGGGTTCAGCGCGAGCTCGTGATGGGGTGAAGCTCACAGCAACAAAAATAGCCGTACTGATTGAGGAGAGAACAGTCATGAAGAAACTTACGAACTTGGCCCTGAGAATGCAGATCTGGAAAGATACCCGAGGTCAGGACCTCATTGAATACGCGTTGATGGCTGGTTTCGTAGCCGTCGCCGCCGGCGCCATCATGCCCAGCGTGGCCACCAGCATCAGCACGATCTTCTCGAAGATCGACAGCGTGTTGACGGCAGCCTCCAACCAGGGCTCCTAAGCCCAAGCGTGGAAACCGCAGGGGGATGCGGAGGAATTCGCTTCCCCTTCCGCCCTTATGCGCGAGTTCGGCGTGAACTTCGTGATGGGGTGAAACTCACAACATAAAAAACAGTACTGATCAGAAGAGAGAGAGAAAATAACATGAAGAAGCTAACCAACTTGGCCCTGAGAATGCAGATCTGGAAAGATACCCGCGGTCAGGACCTCATTGAATATGCGTTGATGGCTGGTTTCGTAGCCGTCGCCGCCGGCGCCATCATGCCCAGCGTGGCCACCAGCATCAGCACGATCTTCTCGAAGATCTCGAGCGTGTTGACGGCAGCCTCCAACCAGGGCTCCTAGTCCATCACAACAAGCAAACGGAGGGGATGCGGTCACACCGGCATCCCCTCTTTTGCTTTTATTCCCACCTGCGCTGTTAGTCTAGTGGGCATGAGGCTCTCTTTTTCCCTCCTGGTACTTTGCCTTCCCTGCCTCTCTCAAACACTGCCCGATACTCACGAGAAATTGATCCCTACGCTGTGGGTTCAAACCTCTGTCGAATGGACAGCTTCCACGGTGCAGGCGTATCGTGCCGCCCGGCTTTCGCTGGATCGTGCCCTAAAAGACAAGAAATCCACCGCGGCGACAGAACAAACCCAACCCTTCGCCAAATTACCGCCCGCCATCGTCCTCGATATCGACGAAACGGTGCTCGACAACTCTCCGGCGCAAGCGCGCCAGGTCGCCACTAAGACGGGCTTCGTGGTCGCCGATTGGGATCAGTGGGTCTCCGAGGCTGTGGCCCACGAGATTCCCGGCGCCGCCGAATTCTGCCGCTTTGCCGCCTCGAAGAAGGTCACCGTTTTCTATATCTCCAACCGCGACGCCAAAAGCGAAGAGGCCACTCGCCGCAACCTGAAACAGGCCGGCTTTCCCCTCCACGATTCGATCGACACGGTTCTCCTACGGGGCGAAAAGCCCGAGTGGACGAGTGAGAAAACCACGCGTCGCAAGTTCGTAGCTGCGAAATACAGGGTCCTGCTCCTGGTTGGCGACGACCTAGGCGACTTCCTCCCCGATGTCCGCACAAGTGTCGAAAAACGTCGTGAGATCTCGGCTCCCCAGGCCGCTCGCTGGGGCCGCGACTGGATCATGATTCCCAATCCCGGTTACGGCTCGTGGGAGTCTTCGCTCCAGGAACCCGAACGGCCGGCCGCGGCCCTCGAACAGTTGTGGAAAAAGGAGAGTTGGTTGCGATCGAAGTAAAGCGGCTTAGTCGAGTTTCGCCGGTTTTTCTCCGGACAGCCGATAATACCGGCTCACCACGCGCTCCACATAGTTGCGCGTCTCGCTGTACGGCGGAATGCCGCCATATTTCTGCACCGCGCCCGCACCGGCATTATATGCAGCCAACGCCTTAAAGGTGGCTCCGTTGTATTGAAGCAGCAGATCACGCAGATGTCGGGCGCCTGCATCTATGTTTTGCGCCGGATCTGTCGGATCCGCATTCAACTCCGCCGCCGTGCCCGGCATCAGTTGCATCACGCCGATCGCACCCTTATGCGACACTGCCGTTGTCGAATAATCGGACTCCGTCCGCGCCACACTATGTAAGAGCGCCGGAGGCAGCCCATACCGTTCGGCAGCTTCCTCGATCATTTGCCGAGGATTTTTCTGCGCTGGTTCGTTTGGGGGCACAGCCACAACGCTCGGTGGTACTAGCGCGAGCGGCCGATCGTCTCGGACGCAATCGGCTATGTCGACTTCCCGCAATTCAATCACACCGGTCGCCGTATGGAGCCTCATCATGCCGTTTCCGCGCTCCACGCGCTCAGCGGCCATCTCCGCGCCCGTGCGCAACACGACTATTTCGCCCGCCGCCAGGGGAAGACACACCGCTAATGAGGCCAAAATCCGCACTAACCATTGTGACGCGCCAGAGTTCGAAAGCGTGCACCGGATTATGATAGGAGCTTCCCCAACATGACCACCCTCTCCCACCTCGAATGCAGTCTCTGCAACAAGCGTCACGAAGCCGGCATCGCGCACAATCTATGTGACTGCGGCGGCCCGCTGCTGGTCCGCTACGACCTCGAAAAGGCCCGCGACAACTGGAGCCGCGAATGGCTTGCCGGATCGCCCGCCTCGATGTGGCGCTACGCCCCCGTGCTCCCCATCGGCATGCCGGAAAGTGTGGTCAGCCTGGGCGAAGGTTTCACGCCGCTCGTCCGTGCCGACCGCCTCGGCAAGGCCCTGGGCGCGAAGAACCTCTGGATCAAAGACGAAGGCGTAAATCCGACAGGCTCATTCAAGGCACGTGGCTTGAGCTGCGCGATCTCGATGTGCGTCGAGTTGGGCATCAGGAAGGTCGCTGTGCCCTCGGCGGGAAATGCTGCCAGCGCCACAGCCGCCTATGCCGCAGCCGCGGGTATCGAGGCCCACATCTTCATGCCGCGCGACGTACCGCAGTCCAACTACATTGAGTGCAAAGCCATGGGGGCGCACGTCACGCTCGTCGATGGCCTGATTAGCGATTGCGGGCGCATGGTCGCCGAACGCAAACAGGCCGAAGGTTGGTTTGAAGTATCCACGTTGAAGGAGCCTTATCGTATCGAAGGCAAGAAGACCATGGGCTATGAACTCGCGGAACAGTTCCGCTGGGAGCTCCCCGATGCCATTTTCTATCCCACCGGCGGCGGCGTCGGCATGATAGGCATGTGGAAAGCCTTCGACGAAATGGAACAGCTCGGCTGGATCTCCTCCAAACGTCCGAAGATGATCTGCATTCAGGTGGAAGGTTGCCAACCCGTCGTACGCGCGTTCGAGCAGGGCACGGCCCGAAGCGAGTTCTGGCAGAATGCGCACACCGTGGCGAGCGGTCTGCGCGTGCCGAAACCGCTAGGCGACTTCCTCGTGCTGGACGCTGTGCGCGAAAGCGGCGGTACCGCGATTGCCGTTAGCGACGAGGAGATGCTCGACGCGGGCATCGAACTCGCCTCCCTTGAAGGCATGTTCGCCGCACCCGAAGGCGCCGCCTGTGTCGCGGGCTTGAAAAAGTTGTTCACCAACGGCTTCCTCGACGCTAACGACCGCATCGCCATCTACAACACCGGTTCGGGCCTGAAGTACCTGGAGGCCTACTCGACGCGTTATCCGCGCATTCCCGGTGGAGACGCCGATAAGCTTGGAGGATTGATCACGCCGCGTTAGGCGAGCAACGCGGCGATCTTATCCGGATCGTTTGGCACCACGATGGGCGCATTTTCAAACGCGCCTTTGACCGGCCCCGACTGCGCCATCAATTGTCCGGTGTGATAGCGATAAATGTAATCGGGGTCCTTCAGCACATTGCCCGTGAGGATCGCCACCACATCGGCATCGGGCGCAATTGTCCCCGCCGCCGTCAATTTGCGAATGCCCGCCAACGTCGCGGCCGAGGCCGGTTCGCAACCGATTCCGCTCGCGCCAATCACGGCCTTGGCATCGGCGATCTCCTGCTCGGTCGCCTTTTCCACCACGCCGCCCGACGTCGCCACCTCGTGCCACGCCTTCGGCCACGAGACGGGATCACCGATCTTGATCGCGGTGGCCAGCGTCTCCGGATGCTCCACCGTTGGGAAGTGACCGGCGTCTGGCGCATGCATGAAAGCTTCGAAAGGCGCGGAGCCCTCAGCCTGAACCACTGCAAGCTTAGGCAGCTTGTCAATAAAGTCCGCATCCTTCAACTCGCGTAGCGCCTTGCCAAACGCGGAGACGTTGCCCAAGTTGCCTCCGGGCACCACTACCCAATCCGGCACCTTCCAATCGCGTTGGTCGAGCATCTCCGCCATGATCGTCTTCTGGCCTTCAATGCGAAATGGATTCACCGAGTTCAGCAGGTAGATGCCCAACTTCTCCGCCAGCACGCGCACCAGCTTCAGAATCTGATCGAAGTTGGCTTCCACCTGCAGCGTCTTGGCGCCATATTCCAGCGCCTGCGCGAGCTTCCCGTAGCTGATGTTGCCGTGCGGCAGAAAAATAATGGCCTGCATTCCCGCCTGCGCCGCATACGCCGCCATCGACGCGCTCGTGTTGCCTGTCGAGACGCACGCCACGCGTTTCACGCCGAGCCGCCGCCCCTGCGAAGCGCCGCACGTCATGCCATTATCCTTGAACGACCCAGTCGGATTGAAGCCCTGATGCTTGAACGTCACTGCCCGCAACCCGCCATACTCGGCCGCGCGCTTCGAGCTGAGCAACGGTGTGTTGCCTTCACGAATCGTCACCACGTGCTCCAATTGCCCCTCGAACGGCAGCATCTCGCGATAGCGCCACACCCCGCTTTGATCGAGCGGCGCGTTGCTCATCCGCCGCTCGCGCCACGTAACCTTTAATCGAACCGGGTCGAGTCCCTCAGGCGCCGAAGCCTCCAGTAGGCCGCCGCACTTCGGGCAGTTGTAAAGGACATCGGTGATGGAATACTGCGCACGGCAGTTGCTGTTGAAACAGACCAGATGGGAGGGCACGAACTCCTCATTATACTGGGGCTTCTATGCTCGCCGTTCATCTGGAAAACGGAAATGTGGCTTTCAAACGCCACGCCATGCCGAAACGAAAGTCCGGTTACGCTCTCATCCGCACCCTCGCCGCAGGAATCTGCAACACCGATCTCGAACTCCGCCGTGGCTACTACGGTTTCACCGGTACGCCCGGCCACGAGTTCGTCGGCGAAGTTGTCGAAGCGGACACGACCGCGCTCATCGGCAAGCGCGTCGTCGGCGAAATCAACCTTGCCTGCGGCGCATGTCAGTACTGCGCGCGCGGCCTCGGCCGTCATTGTCTCCATCGCACCGTGCTTGGGATCGTCAAACATCCGGGCGCTTTCGCCGACTACCTCACACTGCCGGAGCAAAACCTGCACATCATTCCCGTCGGCATTTCCATCGACGAAGCCGTCTTCGTCGAACCCCTCGCCGCAGCCTGCGAAATTCTCGACCAGGTGAAAATCGCCCGAGGCGTGCGCGTCGCTGTCTTAGGCGATGGAAAACTCGGCATCCTCATCGCGCAAGCGCTCACCGCGCACGGCGCCGAGGTTGCGCACTACGGCCGCCACAAGTCCAAACTCGCGCTCGGCCGCGCTGCAGAGACAATGCTTGCCGATGGCAAACTACCCGCCATGGCGTTCGACACGGTCGTCGAAGCCACGGGTTCGCCCGACGCCCTGCGCCAGGCCGTCGCCATGACCAAGCCGCGCGGCACGCTCGTTATGAAGTCGACCGTGCACGGCCTCGTCAGCATTGATACAGCGCCCATCATCGTTCACGAAATCACTCTCGTTGGGTCGCGTTGTGGTCGTTTTGAACCCGCCCTGCGCCTCCTCAAATCCGGCAAGGTCGACGTCTCGGCAATGATTCACGACACGTTCCCGCTCAAGGACGCCCCGCGCGCTTTCCACCGTGCGGCCGAACGCGGCGTGCTCAAGGTCCTGCTCAAGCCCGACTGACGGGCTGTTGCTGCGTCATGCAATGCAGCGCGCCCAGCCCCAACACGAGATCGCCGCAATAAATCCCGACTACTGTCCGGTCCGGAAACAACTTAGCAAGCGTGCCTAATGCGATACGGTCATTCGGATCGTTGAACACCGGCACCAGCACGTGCCTGTTCGCAATATAGAAATTCGCGTAGCTCGCTGGAAGCCTCTGGCCGTCGAAATAAACCGGCGCGGGCATCGGCAGCGTTGCAATCCGGAATGGCCGGCCGCGCGTGTCGCGCATCGCGCGAAGCAGCTTCAGATTCTCCCGCAGCGGCTCATAGTTCTCATCCGCTTTGTTGCTCTCCGCCACCGTTACGATCGTCCGCTCATCCGTGAACCGAGCCAGATCGTCCACATGCCCGTGCGTGTCGTCGCCGGCAATTCCGCGGTTCAGCCACAGCGTCTTTTGAATCCCCAGGTACCGCGCAAACGCCGCCTCAATCTCCTCGCGCGACTTCCCCGGATTCCGCGCCTGCACCGGCGACAGCAGGCACTCTTCCGTCGTCAGCAGCAAGCCCGCGCCATTCACATCGATGCTGCCGCCTTCGAGAACCAACCCCGGCTCTACGCGCGGCTGCTTTAGCTGGCCCGCAATCCACTTCGGAATCGCATTGTCGCGTTTGTGATTGGCGTACTTCGCCCAACCGTTGAATATCCAATCGGTCACCGTACAGTAGCCCGATTCATCGTGAACAAAGATTGGACAGAAATCACGAGTCCACGAACGATCTGTCGGCCGCACATAGAAATCGATCGCCGTTAGATCCACCCCACATTTGCGTATTACACGCTCAACGCTCTTCCGCTCAGCTGCGTCCATCACGAGAATGCGGACCCGTTCGTGCCGAGACACGTAGCGGATGAACTCGCCGTAGACCCAAGGCACCGGAGCAAACTTACCTGGCCAGTCCGAACGCTCATGCGGCCAAGCTAACCATGTCGAATCGTGCGGCTCCCACTCCGCAGGCATCCGAAAGCTCATTATGCGAGCCACCGGTTCACAATCGGACCATATGCGTCTATGCGCCGGTCACGCAGAAAGGGCCAGCCGCGTCGCACCTCTTCGATTCGCGCCGTTGAGCATTCGGCGATCAGGATTTCTTCCTTATCCACACTCGCTTCGGCGATCACTACACCAAGCGGATCGCTCACGAATGAAGAGCCCCAAAAGTCCAATCCGTTATCCGGCGGCCCTTCGAAGCCAATCCGGTTCGCGGCGGCCACATAAATCCCATTGGCGATAGCGTGCGAGCGTTGAATCGTCTGCCAGGCACTACGTTGCGACGCGCCGTGCGTGGACTTTTCGTAGGGGTGCCAGCCAATCGCCGTCGGGTAGAACAGTACGTTCGCTCCGCCCAGAGCCGCCAGCCGCGCTCCTTCCGGGTACCACTGGTCCCAACAGATCAGGGTGGCAATCCGCCCATACCGTGTATCGAACGTCCGAAAGCCTAGGTCGCCCGGAGTGAAATAGAACTTCTCATAAAAAAGCGGGTCGTCTGGAATATGCATCTTGCGATAAATGCCCAACGCCGATCCGTCCGCATCGAGAATCACAGCCGAATTGTGATACAGCCCCGCCGCGCGCTTCTCGAAGATGGGTACGATCACCACGACCGCATGCTCTTTGGCCACCTTTGCTAGCGCTTCCGTCGAGGGTCCAGGCACTGTCTCCGCCCAATCGAAGAGCTCGGCATTCTCCTCACGGCAAAAGTAAGGGGAGCGATACATCTCCTGCAGGCAAATGATCTGCGCGCCGCGCCGCGCGGCTTCGCGGACGAGCTCCACTGTCTTCTCCGTGTTCGCATGCGCATCCGGAGAGCTAGTCGTCTGAACTAAACCCACACGAAACGTGAGGTCCTGAGAGTCGGGCATAGTATTATTGTCCACATTATGCGGAAGACAACGATCAGGGGCATCGTGTCCGCCTTTGCGCTCGCCTCCCTGTTGGGCGAGCAAGTTCTTCGAGCGCAAGTCCCTACGCCAAAGGACCACCTCGGCTACACACCTGGTGACGACTACAAACTTGCCGACTACGCGGATGTTTCCGGCTACTTCCGCAAGTTGGCTCAGGCGAGCAGACGGATTGTTCTGGAGGATTTCGGCAGGAGCGCAAACGGCAAACCGATGCTGGTCGCTTACATCTCGAGCGAAGAGAACCTGAAGCAATTGAGCCGTTGGAAGGAGACCAACCGCAGGCTCGCGCTCGGCCTCGCAACTCAAGAGGAGGCGCGCCGGCTTTCGCGCGAAGGCAAGGCCATCGTGTGGATCGATTCGGGACTTCATGCGAGCGAAGTTGCTCCGGTCCAACATAGCTTCGACCTCGCCTATCGCATGATCACCGCCGAAGACGATGAAACCCGACGCATCCGCGATCGTGTCGTCCTGCTGCAGGTTCCCGTCATCAATCCCGATGGTCTTGATTGGGTCGCTCATTGGTATCGCCGCAACGTCGGCACTCCATACGAGCTCGCACCCTTACCGCAGCTCTATCATCAGTACGCTGGCCATGACAACAACCGCGACTGGTTCATGATGAACCTCGTTGAGACACGTAGCGTTTCGCGAATGTTCTATGAGGAATGGTTTCCTCATATCGTCTACAATCAGCATCAGGCTCCGGCCTTCCCGGCGCGCATCTTCGTTCCTCCATACGCCGAGCCGCTCAACCCGAACATTCCGCCCGCAGTGCTCGAGGGTGTGAACATCATCGGCACGGCCATGCGCGAACGCTTTGCGCGCGAAGGCAAGGCAGGTGTGCTTAGCTATCACGGGTACGACGCCTGGTGGAACGGCGGATTGCGCACCGCGCCGAAGTTCCACAACATGCACGGGATCCTTACCGAGACGGCTCTTCACAGCTATGCCACTCCGGGCGAATATGCAATCTCCGATCTTCCCGAACGATTCGGCAATGGCATTCCCACGAAGGAGTCGAGCATCTTCTATTCGATGCCGTGGCTCGGCGGCAAATGGGGAATTCGCGAAGCGATCGACTACATGTTAACGGCCGATTTCGCTATTCTCGAACTCGCCGCCACGCGTTCGGATTATTTCCTGTGGAAAGCTTACGAACTTGCGCGCGCGGCTGTCGATAACGGTAATCGCGGCGGTCCATATGCATATATCGTGCCGGCCGAGCAATGGGACTCGCCAGCCGCCCTGGACATGCTGCGACGCCTCCAACTCTCTGGCATCCAAGTGGAGCGCGCACGTATTGCGTTTCAGGCGGGCGGGAAGTCTTGGCCGGCAGGGTCCTACGTCCTGCGTGCGGGGCAACCTTTCCGCGGCTACCTCACGGATCTCATGGAGAAGCAGAATTACCCGGAGCTCCGCACGGGCCAATCCGGTCCCACCAAAAAACCGTACGATGTCGCCGGATGGACTCTGCCCATGAACATGGGGGTTGAGGTCCACCGCATCGATCAGGGATTCGAGGCATCTCTGGAAATTGTGCCGAGGCTCGGAGTCGCGGCAGGTTCCACCAATTTTCATCACACGGTCTCGTTTCGAACTGCGTCTGAGAAGCTCGCGGCTGGTACACGTGTCCGACGCACAGCCGACGGCGAATGGCTCATCGAAGGTCAAACTACGCCCAGTGCATTTTCGCGAGCCGCTTTCGAGGTAAAGGTTCCGCGTGTTGCTCTTTATGCTCCATACGTCGCCAATATGGACAGCGGCTGGACGCAGTACCTGCTTGATGACTACAAGGTTCCCTACACTCTGCTCAAGAATGAGGATTTCGCGCGCGGCGATTGGATGACGAAGTTCGACAGTCTGATTCTCGCCGACCAGACGATGGCTTCGATTTTGCACGGGAGCCGCTTGGGACAATCCGCAGGCACGGTGCGATCTGCCAAAAGTATTCCGGTACTACAGCGGCCCGAGTACACGGGCGGAATCGGTCTCGCGGGCGCGGAACAATTGGCGTCGTTCGTCCGTGGCGGCGGCACCTTGCTCACGTTCGATTCGGCGAGCGACCTACCCGTTCAAATGTTCCCACTGCCGCTGCGGGTCAGCGCGCGCTCAGAGGAGGGCAGCGGCTACTATTCTCCCGGTTCGATCATTCGCATCAACGTGGATACCACAAATCAGATCGCGTGGGGAATGCCGCAAGAGTCCTTCGCCTACGCCAGTGGCGGGATTGCATGGGACGTCACGCTCCTGAAGGAATTCAACAAGGACGACCGCGAGGTGAAGACCGTCGCCCGCTATGCGAACCATGATCTACTCGCTAGCGGATGGATTTCGGGTGAGCGGGCGGTACTTCGCAAAACAATCCTTGCCGAAGCACGTTTCGGCAAGGGCCGTGTGGTGCTATTCGGTTTCCGGCCGCTGTTCCGCGGTCAATCGGTCGGCACGTTCAAGTTCGTTCTCAACGCTATCTATCAGGCAAGCGCCCAGGCAATTGAGCAGGGCCTTGCCGCTAGTGGAGGAAAAGAGTGAGTGATCTGTTTCGCATTGGCATATCCGATGATTTCTATACGGAAGCCGCAGAACCTCTCGAGTTCGTCTGCCAAAAGAAGCTTGCTGGCGTGCCAGGCCTGGCCTGGGATCGGATACAGACCGACAATGACAAATGCGCGGGCGCCGGTGAGCTGAAGAACTATGACGCAATCTTCGCGCTCGCTACCAAGATTACGGCCGGTAGCCTTCGGGGTGTGGAGCGGCTCGCCGTTGTCGCTCGCTGGGGTGTCGGCTACGACAGGATCGACGTGCCCGCTCTTACCGAAGCTGGTGTAGCCCTGACAATCACACCTGGCGCCGTTCGCCGCCCCGTCTCCGAGGCGATTTTCACCTTGATCTTCGCGCTTTCTAAAAACCTGTTGTTACAAGACAAGGTGACTCGCGCCGGCGGATGGCGGGGCGACCTCCCGAAGATGGGCATAAGCATTGCCGGCCGTACGCTGGGCTCCGTCGGCTGCGGCAACATCGGCCAGGAGATGTTCCGCGTCGCACAGAGCCTTGGGTTTGGCCGCTTCATTGCATATGATCCCTTCGTCACCCAGGAGCAAGTGAAGCACCTAGGCGTTGAACTCGTCGACATGGACACCGTGTTCCGTGAGTCCGATTTTGTCACCGTCAACACGCTGCTGAATCAAAACACATGCGGCCTCATTCAGCAGCGCCACTTCCGCCTCATGAAGCCCGCGTCGTATTTCATCAACACCGCGCGAGGACCCATCGTTGAACACGCCGCCCTCGTGCAAGCGCTACGCGAGCATTGGATCGCTGGCGCCGGAATCGACGTTTTCCCCATCGAACCGCCTCCCAAAGACGACCCACTCTTCGCTCTCGATAACGTAATCGTCGCCCCCCATGCGCTTGCCTGGACCACCGAACTCATGAACGACAACGGCAGCGAAGCCGCCAACGCAGTGCTTAGCGTCTCACGCGGCGAAGTGCCGAACGGCGTCGTGAATCGCGACGTTCTTACGCACCCCAAATTCCTTGCCAAACTGGAGCGGCTTCGCAAGTGAAAATCGTAGCCGTCCCCGACGACGCCCCCGCCGTCCTCGCCCTTAGCCCTTCTTTTGACCGCCTCAAGGCTGCAGCCGAGGTCCGCTATTTCGACACTCTCCCCGGCGTCGAAGACGTCCTCGTTGATCGCATGCGCGATGCTGAGTCGGTCGTCAACGTCCGTTCATCCTCGAAGATCACCCGCGCCGTCATGGAGCGCTGCCCGGTTCTGCGCCACATCAGCATTTGGGGCACCGGCACCGACAACGTTGATCTTGACGCCGCCCGCGCCCTAGGCATCCGCGTTACGAACACGCCAGCCGTATCGGCAACCTCCATCGCCGAGCACACGCTTGCTCTCATGCTCGCCGTAGCCCGCCGTGTTCCGCAAATTGATGCTCGCGTCCGCGCTGGCGAATGGCCTCGCGGCGGTACGGTGCAACTTCACGGTAAGACGCTGGGGGTGATCGGCCTTGGCGAAATTGGCCGCCGCTTCGCTCGCCTTGGCCAGGGTATCGGAATGCGCGTCGTTACCTGGACGATGAATCCCAAACCGGAGCTTGGCTTTCCGCATGTCTCGATCGAGGAGTTGCTCACATCCAGCGACGTGGTAAGTTTGCACCTCCGCCTGAGCGAGCAAACGCGTGGGTTTCTTGACGCCTCGCGAATCGCCCTGATGAAGCCTCGTGCGATCCTGCTCAATACCGCGCGAGGACCCATCGTGGACGAGCGCGCCATGATGGCATCTCTACGTTCGGGGCAATTGGGTGGCGCGGGGCTTGACGTGTTCGATGTCGAACCCCTCCCGGAGGATCATCCGCTCAAAGGCATGGAGAACGTCGTGCTATCGCCTCACGCAGCCGGCATCACGCCGGAAGCGCTGGAAGCGGGACTCTCGCTGGCAGTCGATAATGTGCTCGCCTATTTTAGTGGCAACGTCCGTAACGCTGTCGTCTGACTACATATACAACCCGCCGTTCACGTCCAGCACGTGCCCGGTAATGTAACTGGCGCCATCGCCCGCAAGAAACGCCACCGCCGATGCAATGTCGTCGGGAGTTCCCATCCGTTTCAGCGGGACTCGCTTCAGCATCTCGTTTTTA
>DASRHX010000866.1:0-2786 GCA_035650295.1 Bryobacteraceae bacterium
TGGACTGGTCCGGCTGCTGCGATCACGATAACGGGGGAGGGCGCGAATATTCCTGGTGGATTACCCAGAAGCTCACGGATATCTTCCATACGCCGGGGCGGTTTGTTCCCATGTTCAGCTATGAACGCAGCGTGCCGTATCCGGAAGGCCACCGCAACACCATCTTCGAGCAGCGGGGCGTCCGGCCGCTGCCGCGATTGCCAATCACGAGCGCCGACCAGCGGCAGAGGGCTCCCGACACCCAGTTGCTCTACGACTATCTGAAGAAGTACAACGGCATCGTTGCCATGCATACCTCCGGTACGAACATGGGTACCGATTGGCGCGACAACGACGCGCAGGCCGAGCCGTTTGTGGAAATTTATCAGGGCGAACGGCAGAATTATGAGATGCCCGGCGCGCCGCGCTCGAACTCCGAGAAGGATTCCATCGGTGGTTGGGAGCCGCTGGGCTTCGTTAGTCTCGCATTGGAGATGGGCTACAAGCTCGCGTTTGAGGCCAGCTCCGACCACATCTCGACGCACATGAGCTACGCCAACGCCTTGACCACCGGTTATTCGCGGGCGGAAATTCTCGAGGCCTTCCAGAAGCGCCACGTCTACGGAGCCACGGACAATATCCTTGCCGAGTTCTCGTCCGGTCCCAACATCATGGGCGACGAGTTCTCTACCGCGTCGAAGCCCGAGTTTCAGGTGAAGTTGTCCGGAACCGCCCCGTTCGCGAAGGTCCACATCATCAAGGACAACAAGTATGTTTACACCGCCGAGCCCAACACGGTAGCGGTGAAGTTCTCCTGGCGCGACGCGAACCCCACCTCCGGCAAAACCAGCTACTACTACGTCCGCGGCGAACAGGCCGATGGCGAAGTCGTGTGGGTCAGTCCCATGTGGGTGAACTATACGGGGAAGTGAACGTCAGGCGGCTCAGAGAATCAACAGAACGTTCGGTAGATGACTGTTCGCATTCGGCGGGATGGGCCAATGCAGGCCAGCGTTACGCTCAAGTTTACTCCGCCTCGCGCAGATCTTCCTTCATCTCGTTCTTCGCTCCCCCACGCGGCGCGCGGCGGTCCTTCATCACCCCGGCCTTCTGATTCTTCGCCAACGCGGCTGCAATATTGCGCTTCTTGGGGACCTTCGAGGGCTTGCGCTTTTTCGGCACACTTTCATTCTCGCCCGAAGCGGATCACGGCAGCCCTCCAACTCAATCTCCCCTCACTCTCCCCCACATGAGCGCCCTTCCCAACTTCGCTTTACGCTCACTTGAGAGCCAAATCACAGTCTCTCAAGCACTTAAAGAAAGACATTAATATCAATGGCGGAGGAAAACTCATTACACACTGTCGCATTTTTTCGGGCGCAGTCCAGTCCGCGCCTTCCTATCGGCGTGAATCGGCGTCCATCGGCGGCTAAATTGTCTTGGGAACTTATCCCACCCCTCACTCGTCTACTGTTGCGATATGGAAGACGCTGCGCGTGTGTTGACCGGCAATGTGGAACCCGCTGCCCAGCCGTTCCTCCGTCCTCTGAGTGCGCTCACCATCCTTGCCATCGACTGGTGGCTCTTCGGCGGTGTGGCAGTCACTTTCGGACTCGGCCTCCTCTTCGAACTTACAATCGGCGCGCTCCTTGCCGCGGCCTTCGTCGCGATGTTGCAAATGCGCTCTGGCGACAGGAAATGGTATTGGAAGGCTTTGCTCGCAGCCTTTATCGTGGGCGTGCCCACGCCCGTTGCGGGAACCTCCTATGCCCTCGTCGTCCTCGGCCTCGCCGGTATCAAGGAGGCGATGGACGTCATTCGGGGCGTGCAGACTCCCCAGACTCCGCCACGCTAATCTGCACCAGTTCCTCTTTTTTTGCCGCCGCGGGCGCTTGCCGTTTCGGCGGCGTCAACCACTGTTTCGGTAGCTTTGCCAAATAGATCGCCCGCTCCACCCACGGCAGCAGGCTCCGCACCGTCGCCCCATGCAGCACCAGGCTCCCCGCAACCAATGCCGGATGTGGAATTGTTGTACAGCAGGTGGCGCAAATGGCAATCTCGCCCGCCCGTTTCTGTGCGTGCAGCCGCCGCATCTTGCGCATCGGAGCGCCGTTGAAAATCTCCGGCATCGTCTGCCGGCCCACGTTGCCCACCGGTTCGCCCGCCAACATGTAGCTCTGGCAGCAAGGATACACATCGCCATTCCACTTCACATACATCGCCCCGCGCCATAAGTAGTGGCATGGATGCTTCCACTCGTCGCCCGTGTGCCCCGCGTCGGGCCGCATCAGGTTCGTCTCGTCTTCTTTAACACGCACCTCGTCCACACCCGGCACGTTACGCCAAAAGCGCATGAAGTCATCCACCTCGTGCGCATTGCCCTCCATGCGGACCATCTGCACCACGACCTGCGGCCCGCGGCCAAGTTCCTTCTTTCGCTTCGCAAATCGGACAAAATTGTCCCGAACCTTCTCGAACTTCGCCCCCTTGCGATAGAACTCAAAACTCTCTTTCGTAGAGCCGTCAAAGCTCAGCGTGATATGCGCAAGCGGTGAGGCCAGCAGTTTTTCCGTCGCCGCTTCGTCGAGCAAGGTGCCATTGGTCGAAAGCAGCGTGTGAATGTTGTGGCGCTCGCAATACTCGATGCGCTCGAAGATTGCCCGGTCCAACAACGGTTCGCCCAGTCCGATCAGCATCATGTGCTCGGCGGAGCGTCCGGTTTCGCTCACCAGCCGGTTGAAGATTTCATCGGTCATGTCCTCTTTGGGCTGCTTGAACGTCTCGCGCGGACACATCGGGCAATAGAT
>DASRHX010000867.1:0-3163 GCA_035650295.1 Bryobacteraceae bacterium
ATTGCCGCCGCCGCGGAAGATTCGCCGTCCACGAACAAGCGCAGAAGGGTCGCTATTAGCGAACCGGGCTCGACTCGCGGGCCCAACCCGACGCTTGGCTCGCCGACGAAGCCCTAGCCGCCATCGGCTAGGCACGCTTCAAGACAAACCGCAGGGCGGGAGCGCCGCGCGGAATCTGCAGAAGGCTCGCCAGCAGCACCGCCGCTTCCGGCGGCAACTCGGCCGGACTCCAGCGTCCAAGCAGTGTATCGGCGCCGATCATCTTCAGATCGCCGGCGGCGATTGGCTGCGCGAACTCAGGCGATTCCATTCCCAGTCCGGCGACTTTCCACTTCATCAGACGGCCGCCATTTTGTTCGTGAATGGCCGCTTCGAACAACATCGGACTGACCTGATTCCGCAGGCTCGTATCCGGCGTATCGAGGTAGATGACGTACCCCTTCCAGGAACCCGCCAATTGGCCAGCCGTGGGCTCCGCGGCAAGCGGTCCGCTAAACAATGCATCGTGATCCTGCACGGCCATGTTCTCGAAGGGATAGTTGTGGCGCGCCATGGTGAACGTCGCCAGCTCGACACCGTTCGGGAACGTGCCGATGTGCATGACACCGATCGCATTGTTCTCGTCGATCACCTTGATCGTGTCGTAGACCATTTTGTACGGATCGTTGGTATAGGTGAGCAGCAAAACATCGTCGCCCTTCTTGAAATAAGGTCGTGCGTCGTTCGGATAAGAAGCCTTTCGCACCTCGGGCAAGCCAGGCAACGCGGCAAGTTCGTAGTTGACTACGTAGCCCTTAACCACGCCATCCTTCAACTGATCGAAGCGCTTCCAGAAGCCGCCGCCGGTGAATCGGCCAGAGAGTTCGACGGCGCCGTTGAGAAGCGACTGTTGCGCGCGTTCAGTCCACCCGAGCAACGAATCCTTGGCGAACGAGCCCTTCCAAAACGAATCACGGAAGACACGATGCTGGGCGGGATCGTACTGGACGGTTCCTTTATTGAGGAGGCTTTCCAGTGGCCGTGTTGGCGTGTCGCGCAGAATCGCCTGCAACTCCGCCCTGGGCTGCGTGCTAAAGAAGTCCGGAGTCTCCGCTCCACGGCGCACTGCGGCGGCCACGTCCTGCGCCAGTTGATCGGGGCCAAAGGAGAGCGGATCGTATTCGTATTGGACGAACTGCCCCGTGAAAGCGATGAAGCGCATGCGCGCCTGCAATTGCGTTACGGGATCGGTGGTTCCGGTGACTTGGAACGAGGCCAAGAAGCCGGCAAGGTTGCCGATGGCGGCGATATCTTCAAAGGTGCGGAACTTCATCCAACCGGTGCCGAATTCCGATGTCGTCCCGTCAGCCTTGTGTTCGTAAATGTGGCAATAGAGTGTGGTGTAGTCTTCGAGGAGCTGCCGGATCATCTGCGTCCCCGCGCGGCCGTCGCGCTGCATGTACTTCGTGCCTTCCAACGTGAAACGCTTGCCGGCATTAGTTGAAAATTCGATGTGATACTTCATCTCCGCTTCGCGCGTCTGCGGGTTCACGCGGAGATAGTGGAAGCGGCTTGCCGCTTCGTCGACAGTGAATGTGCCTGCCCCTTGCCCGGCAAACGAGTCGAACGTGATTGTGCCCTTCAGACCGGCTTCATGCTCGACTCCTTGGACAAACGCGTTGACGTCGGGGATCGTCATGCGCACTTGGAAACTGCACGCGGAGGCGCTGGGCGGCGGTCCGCTCGCCGGGATCCGATTTGCGATAGTCAGATCTCCCTCGCGGCCGGCCGCGGGCGTTCCCTGCCCCGCGAAGCACCAACCCACCATCTGCTCGTCGAAAATCAAACCGACACCGTCCGGCAACTGTGCATCGAGAAACGGGCGCAGAATCGTCAGCGAGCGCAGTTCCTTGTCTTCGGCGCGCGTGAGGAGGTAGTAGAAACCGAACTGGCCATTTTCTTCGGTGTGGATGATTCCCAGCGACGGCGTTGCGGCGGATGGCTGAAAGCCCGGCGGGAGGGGCCCCAGGTATTTGCCAATCAGCAGGTCGTCGCTGATCTTGCGAATCTCGTCGTGGAATGGCGTGAAGTCGCGCAGTTGGAAGTGGTCCGATAGGAAGCTCGGAACAACCAGGCCTTCCAGCAAGCCCATCAATTGGTAACGCGCCTCCAGGCGTCCATCGGGCTTGTTGCTGAACTGCAGATGAGCGACACCACCGGCATGGTTGGCGTTCGATATGGCATCCATGCGCCATACGCCTTCCAACTCAGCCGCCGTGGGAACGGACGCGGTGGCGTAGAGAGTGGCGTGATCGGCAACGCTCATCTGATGGAACCCGTAGGTGCGAGTCATCGGGAACGTGAACATGCGCACGCCATTGGGAAACTCGCCCAGATAGACACGACCGATCAGCAGGTCCTTATTGATCATCTTGAAGATGTCGTAGTAACCCTGCCACGGCATGTCGAGGTAGCGAAGCAAAATATACTTGCCTGCCTCAAGCGTGCCTTCGGAGTGCTTCAGCTCGATTTCCTCCAGGCTATTGCGCGCGTGGATGCGGCCGTCGGTGTCGCTGGTTATGCCAACGTAGCGATTTCCGTCTTTCTTGAACTCCTTCTGAAATCCGGTAAAGATGGCCGAGGACAGCGCATTCAGCACGTGGCCTTTGGGAAAGAACCCTTTCCAGAATTTGTCGTTGCGAATGACTTCGCTCACCTTATCGAACGTTGGCTCACCGCCGTGGTTGACGAACTCATCAATAGGCAGCGTTTTCGTGCGGCGGAACAACATCTCCAATTGGCCTTCGTTATATAACGTGGCTTCGACCGCATTGAGCCCCGCCATGCTTACCATGGCTGGCGGCGCAGGGTACGCCTCGCCGGCGAGGTGGCGGATCTTGCGGTCGGCGAATCGCTCCGTGAGCGCCGAGATGGTGAGAAATGGATTCACACCCAAGGCGCTCGGTATCACGGAACCGTCGGTCACATAAAGCCCCTGATGCACGCTGCCGTCGCCGGAGAAGACACGCCCGAACGCGTCTACGGCGCCCTGCAGATAATCGTCGCCCATCGGACAACCGCCCAATGGATGCGCCGTCACCAGATGGCGAAGATTGAACACGCTCCACGTGGGGTTGGCGATAAAATTGGCGCGCAAGGCACGTGCATGGCGCCGCAGTTCGTC
>DASRHX010000868.1:0-2345 GCA_035650295.1 Bryobacteraceae bacterium
GGGGCGGCGCCATCACTGCAGCCAAGTTTCTGGAAGAGTTTGTCGACAAGAAACCGTGGGTGCATCTTGATATCGCAGGCACGGCGTGGCTGGATGACGGGAAGCCCTGGATGGCGAAAGGTCCGACGGGAGTGCCTGTGCGGACGTTCGTGCAGTTAGCGATGAATTGGGGAAGCTAGACTCCCTCGAATATATCCGAAACGGCGATGTTGTGTCCGGGGAATAGCGACAGCGGAATGTTGTCGCCCGGCTGGTAGCGCTTGACTGTCTCGCCAGTTGCCACACGAACGACTTTGCGTTTTGGGTAAACGATCCAGAATTCTTTGCAACCGGTTGCCAAACAGCGGGTTTCCCTGTCATCGAGTTGGGCGGCGGTATTCGAAGGCGATTCGACTTCGATCACCATGTCAGGGGAGCAACGGAGAGCGTCATCGGGATCGCTCGCATCGAACCGATTCCGCGATACGAAGGCAACATCGGCACCCCAAAGGTTGAACTCCGGCGTTGGTCTGAATGGAAATTCGATCCGGACACGCCCATATGACGCTGCGACAGGTGCAAGCAACTCGGCAATTCGGTGTTGCAGAGAATTGTGCCGCAACTTTGGCCTCGACATTTCGACGACCTCTCCGTCGACCAGCTCATATACTTTGTCATCCGGCAGATTCAATTGCCAGAACTCTTCCACAGTCATCAGCCGCGTGCCGATCTGCATGCCCGTACTCCTGCAACTATTCTAACGGGGATTACTTCAACGCAATCACGAGCGTGCGATACGGCTTCGAGCCGAGATTCACCAGCACCGGCGCGTCCTCGCCTTTGTCGTGCCAGATCACATCGCCTGACTTGCGCTCGCGAATCGTCTTCTCGCCCGTCTTCGAATCCGTCCGCTGGTATTTGCAATCGTCGAGAAAGACGATCACCTGATCGGTGGGCCGTATGTAGCGCTCGCGTGCGACTCCGGGCAGATACGTGACGTTAGTAACTTTGACGCGGGGATTTTCCAATTTCACCTCCTGCGGCAGCGGCGCGAATCCGAATGCGACGAACGCCGCCGCTGTCAACAGTGAAGAGCAGAGAGCGGTTAGTAGATATTTCTTCATACGGTAGCTGTCCTTTCCGGCACAACGCTGGGCGCGTATTTCGGTCGAACCAGGAAAATGTAGGCAGCGATTCCCATTGCGAGAAGCACGAGCACTGCCTGCATGGGAGCTTCATAGCTACCGGTGATCGCAATCAAGCGGCCGGTGAGAATCGGGGCCACTATGCCGGAGAGGTTCGACGCGAAATTTTGAACCCCTGCAATTCGCCCGATGGCCGCGCCAGGCATGAGCGACTGTGTCAAGGCCCAATAGTTTGCGGTCGCCAGTCCCAAACCGGCGAGAGAAATGATCGCAAATGCGAGCGCGATGTCGCGAGATCCGCTCATCACCCCGAAGATTTCCGTGGAAGCAACAATCAGTCCCGCCAGCGTAAAGCCTTTGCGAACGCGAATGGGGTCGCCGCCGCGCGCGATCATGCGATCCGCCACCGCGCCCGCGACAATCGCCACGATGGCCATGCCTGTGAAGCTGAACGCCGTGAACAGACCCATTTCGGCGACCGTAACCTTCCACTGATCGCGGAAGTACGAAGGCAGCCAGGTCAGGCAAAAATAGTTGAAGTAATTGTAGGCGAAGGTGCCGATGATAATGCCGTAGATCGCCGGCGTTGAAAACACGCGCGCAAACGGAACGGCAACGGTGCCCGATTTCTTTTGTGCGGCGGTTTCCAGCTCGCGATCGTCGTTGCGCGCAATCAGCATCCACGGCACCAGCCAGACCAGGCAGCCGAGCCCGAGGATCACGAACATGTTGCGCCAGCCGTAGTGAAGCAGCAGCAGGGCCGCGGCGTACGCACCGATCGCAGGTCCAAGCTTGGCGCCGGCAAAAAACAGGCCCACCGCGAGACCGCGCTGCTTTTCATCGATGTTGAAGCGAATCCAGCGCATCGCGCCCGGCGTGATCACAGCCTCACCCACGCCGAGCAGAAGACGGCACGCAAACACCTGCCATAGCGCGGTCGCCCAACCGGTGGCGGCGGAGATGATGCTCCACATCAGGAATCCAACAGCGAGCGGATACTTGACGCCGTAGCGGTCCGTGAACGCCCCGGCGGGAATCTGCAGGAATGCGTAGCTCCAGAAGAAGGCGGAGCTCAGATCGCCGCGCTGCTGATTGGTCAGGCCGAAGTAGTTCTTGAATTCCTCGGCGGCGATGGCAATGGACAGATTGGTCCGATCCACGTACGCAACGATGTTCGCGACGCAGAGCAGCCCCACCACCGTCCAGATCCGAGTTGCATTT
>DASRHX010000869.1:0-3845 GCA_035650295.1 Bryobacteraceae bacterium
GCCTTCCCCTTCTTCGTCGCAACGTGGGCGGAACGTGCGCCAGTCTTGCCCTTCTTCGTGGCCTTCGGCTCGTTGGCCGTCGCAGCCTTGGTGGTTTCTTCCGTCGAAATCATTTGCTCTCCTTGCGCGGTGGATCCGCGGTCACGACATGGATCACTCCGGTTCGAGGGAATTGCAAGGTGAATCTGCGCCAAAGCGATCAACGTTGTTGCCCGAGGGAAATCGCCGCGACGTGGCATCAGTAGGCCTCAGATGGCAGGCCACGGTTCAAAATTCGACCGCAAGATGGAGGAGGCAATCGCTGCTCTCCTTGTGCAACGCAACGTCGAAGAAGCAGCCAAGGCGGCTGGAGTCGGCACGCGCACGCTCATCCGTTGGATGCAGCTACCGGAGTTCGATGCTGAGTACCGCAAGGCCCGGCGTGCAGCTTTCGGCCAGGCGGTTGCGCGCCTGCAGCAGATGTCCGGAGCAGCGGTACTCACACTAGGAAAGGTCTTAGTCGAAGCAGGCACGCCACCATCAACCAGAGTTCGAGCCGCCGAATGCATTCTCAATCACGCGGCCAAAGCTATCGAAATCGAAGAGATCGTCGCACGACTGACGGACCTGGAGCGGGTAGTGAAGCAAAGGAATGACTAGATGACCCGTACTGTCCTTCATCGATTGGAAAAACTGGAGAGCAACATCGGGCTCGACCGCCCGCGCGTAATCCTGAAGATCCAATACATCTCCCCGCAGGACATGAGCGTCGTGGGCGAGTACGAGATTGAGGTCGATGAGCGGTCGCCGAAGTGGCCGAACAAGGCGGAGAGAAAATGAGAGCGCTGCTTGGAAGGGTGAGCAAGCTGGAAGACGCTCTCGCGGCTGAGATCCAAGCGCACGGTCAGAACCGAATAGCGGAAGCCCTGCAGCGACTATCCGAGGAGCAGCTTGAGTGGTTGAAGTCGGCGTCGGAAGCGCATCGAATGCGGCGGCCGTTCACTAACGAGGAACGGACGGCGATGCGAGCGTATGAGGGAGCGGTGCTTTCCCTACGAGGAGCGTGATCCGGTGGACTCGTAATGTCACAGACACTCAGGGCAACGGCAGACGATTTCGATGGGAAGGGGAAATTTTCGATTTGGTGAATGTGTGAATTAAACCGAGCGTTGCGTCCTCCGGATTTGTGGCTTCACGGAACGCCACCTCAGCAAGATTAGGACCTTTTCCAAGGCCCACTCCAATCAATCGCTTCAGGAGGGCATCACTCTGACCGAACAAGTATCGTTCCCCATTGAATACTTGGCATTCGTTGATGGCCCTAACAGCCGCACCGTCAAGTGCACCACTTCTCGTGAGGCTGACTGTCCCCATCCGAAGGCAGATAGTGGCATCCAAAGGCACGAATGTCACTGCACCGGACGACAGTGGACCTATGCCTCCCATGTCTACTTCGTGCGACGATTGCGGTACAACTGCAAAGGGGTTGTCTCCGACAACAAAGCTGCGGCCGCGCGGAGCCACCAGCATTACCCAATCGAGGCTTAGCAGTGCCTCAGCCAGTTGCATTCCTGTCGTGATCATGAGGCGCAACGCTTCATTACGAACAGCAGCATCACTTCTCTCGCGCGAGACAACGTCGACGCGATCTTTTGAGACGAAGAAAACGTCATTCGAATTGAGTTTCGGTTGGGGAGGGCATGACCATTCTTTGGGCAGCGGCCCGATCTCGGTGTCGAACTGTTTCAACCTCAGCTCGGTTTCACGAATTGCCGCAGGAGTTCTAACGCGAAGATATGCAACAAAATTTGCGAGATGTCGGCGCTCAGCAGCATTCGCCAGTTCCCGCCGCAGGATCTTGCGCACAATCGGCCCATATTTGCTATCGAGAGGGCTGAACCATTTCTTCTCTATCTCCTGTGAGAGATCACGCCCATCCCACTGAGCGTACAGATCTCGTTCTGCGCCGATTACGCGAGGTGGGAGCAGCTTCAGGGCACCGTCTATGCGGTCATATCTCCAGACTTCACCGCCGGCCACTCCGAATCTCCGCAGATACACTTCTGGCAGATAATGCTGCCACTGAGATCCTGGCATTACCCCACCTTAACGCGCAAGACCCCGGCGGATTGGTTATAGCGCCCATCGAATACCTACCGATAATGTCGGTTATCGGCAAGCAGCGTGCCCGCTGCTAACAACCTAGACACGCAAGGCAACCAAGCGATTCAAATCACTTTGAGCGGAGATGTGCCTGTCACTTTCCGAACCACCATCTGCTTGAGTTCGGCGGGACAGCCGGGAATCTTATCGATTCTCGGCCAGTCATCTACATAGCGATTCTGTATGGAATTATTCAGATGAACGATCGTCCACAAAGCTCCTCCCCCATAGCTGTAGCCGCCCCCCCTCGCCGGGCTCACGCGCCCATCCACAATCGTCTCTTTGTTAGGGCGATTCCGCTGAAACGCAAGAATGGCGTTGGTCGTGGCCTGATCGATGACCCCGGTGCTGTGCACCAGTTTCGCCGTTGCGAGTACTTCTGGCGGCGTCGAGGGTACTGGGCGTCGTGCGATCACTTCGAACGCGAACTGCACTAACAAAACGTCCTCTCTTATATTCCGCGCGGGATTTGCCCCTACTACTTCGTCCACATTGAAGAACACCGGAATTTCAGGCTCGGAATGTCGCGGTGCAAAAAGATGTGCCATTTCAATTTTCCTCCAGAGCTTTCGATTCGTTACAACCACACGGGGTTGGCCACCACGCCATTGATGCTGCAGACTACCGTTCCCAGCCCGGGACTGCCCCTCGGCGCACGAATATTGATTTGATCTACTCCGGGCGTCGCTTGAGGTCCTGCATACACAAGGCTGAGCGGTTCTCCGTTGGATGTGCACTCTATCCGCGATGCACCTGCGGCACGAAAGCCCGTTCCGAACAGCGAGACGTAAATCGGACGCGCATCGGGATCGGGAAGCGGAACAGGAAAACAGTCTCCGTTTGGGACGCAATTAAGCAGCGGCAAGTTGGTCTGGCTTCCATCAGGCTCGATCCGCACAGCAATCGCGGCAGGTCGAGGAAGCGGCATAAGCTGACCATCTACTGTAAATATTGCCGGGGCGACGGCGTCCACGTGCATACCGCCCGCGAGCGTTCGGCCTCGTTGATCGATGATCGTCAACGTCGCTTCTCCCAGCGCGGTGCCGGCCGGGACTTGGAAGTTAATCTGCAGCGACGAGACGTAGAGCAGCGGTGCCAGGTGCGCCGTGCCATTGGCGTCGCGGACTTCGAGACTTAAACCTCCTAACATTGTCGGCCATGGCGGTAGCGCTTGTGCGGGCGCGGCCACGGTAGTGGAGACATAGAGAGTCGCCAGTGATTCCGCGGACACAATTGCCGTCCTGCTTGCCGCGGAGACCGCTCTGTTGAGCGCGGGTCCACCGGCGGCTCGAGAGAGAAGCAGCGAAAGCGTGTTTGACATCGGGCCGGACGAAGCCAGATCCATACGCCCATCTCCATCGAAATCGGCCGCAACTGCTCCTTGCGGCCACATACCGACCGCATAATGCACCGGCGCTGACATGCTTCCGTCGCCTTTACCCGGCAAGACCCAAACCTCTTTCAGGAAAGGGGGAAGACTAAACGGAGCCCCCGCCAGATCCAGATGGCCGTCCCCATCGAAATCGGCGGCGGCGGATACGATTAGGGCAATCGGGGCTCCGAACTCGTTGCGGAGATCGGCAGCGGGATGACGGACCCGGGAGATAAAAGTGCCGTCGCCTTGCCCCAGCGCAATCGAGAAGGCAGACGCGATGTCCAACAGACCGTCCCGGTTGAAATCTCCCACTACGACGTAAGCCGTA
>DASRHX010000870.1:0-11736 GCA_035650295.1 Bryobacteraceae bacterium
GAACCTTCGCACGCGACGAGCCTGCCCTGGCTGTCGAAGAGTAGACCGTTGGCGCGATTGGAATCGGCGCGAAAGACCTCATGCTTGCGTGTGCTGGGATTGAAACGCAGGATGCGGTTATTAGTGACGTCGGTGAAATACACCATGCCGTCCGGCCCCTGCGCTGGGCCTTCGGTGAAGGCCACGATCGTCGCCACGGAGGCTTCGGGCTGCGCTGGCGCGGCCTGCGTTTGTTCGGCTGGCTGCTTTGTGACGCACGAGATAAGGAACGATATTGCCGCGACCGACAGGAGACGCATGGATATGGATACTATCATGCAGATGACCCGGCTTCTGCTGTTCCTCATTCCGCTCATTGCTTTCGCGAAAGGTCCGTGGGATATACAGGCACTCTCGCATGTTCCCAAGGTTCATGAAGCCCAAACGGAAGAGCAGGGTGTTCGAGCTCTTTACTACGAGTCTGTTCCCTGGAAGGGAAAATTGACGCGCGTATTTGCCTACTACGGCGCGCCGGCGGGCAAAGGGAAGCTGCCGGCGATGGTGTTAATTCATGGCGGCGGGGGGACGGCTTATGCCGAGTGGGTACGCATGTGGAATAAGCGCGGCTATGCGGCCATCGCCATGGATACGGTCGGTACCGTTCCCGACAAAGCGGAAGAAGGCAAAAGGTGGGCGCCAGCCAGAAAGCGTCACGAGTTTGGCGGCCCGGCGGGCTGGGGGGACTTCGCTCATGTCGACGAGCCCGTCACCGATCAGTGGAGCTATCACGCCATTTCCGCTGCAATTCTGGCCCACTCGCTCATACGTTCGTTCCCCGAAGTGGACCGGAAGCGGATCGGCGTTACCGGCATCTCCTGGGGCGGGTATCTCACGAGCATTGTTTCCGGCGTGGATTCACGGTTCAGGTTTGCCGCACCGGTCTATGGCTGTGGGTTTCTGGGTGAAGATTCGGCATGGCTCAAGAACTTCGCCGAACTCGGCCCGGCCAGAGCGGCAAAATGGCTCTCACTGTGGGATCCCTCCGTGTACCTCGCCGACTCCAAGATGCCGATGCTGTGGGTGACGGGCACGAACGATTTCGCCTATCCATTCCCTTCGCTCCGCAAATCGTACCGGTTGGCTAAAGGCGACCGAACTTTGTCGATCCGCGTACGCATGAGGCATAGCCACGTCGATGGTGCGGCTCCGGAGGAAATCGCTGCCTTTGCAGAAGCACTTCTCAACGGAGGAAAACCATTGGCGCGAATTGTCAAATCCGAGGCGAACGGTCTGGACTACAGAACCACGCTCCCAGTCAAAAGTGCGGAGCTGAACTTCACAAATGACGGCGGCCGATGGCAGGACCGGAAATGGGAAAGCATTCCGGCTTCGATTGATGCCAAGTCGAAAAGAGTCTCCGCGGCAGTGCCGCCGAACGCGACAGCCTGGTACTTCAATCTGTTCGATGACCGTGGCCTGGTGGTGAGTTCGGAACACCAACTTCGAGGCGAGATATCCGGAAGGTAAACAGCAGATGAGATACGAATTATCAGCACCACTCACGCGCCGCTCCGTGATCGGAGGTGCGCTCTCAGCCTCTATCCTGGGCGCTCAAGTACAGGAGAAAACGGTGGTTCTCACATTGGACGACGCGGTCAAATCCCATCGAACGTTCGCCGGGCCGCTGCTGAAGGGACTCGGCCACAGCGCCACGTTCTTTGTGACGCACAGGTTCATGGCGGACACGGCAAACTTCATGAGCTGGCAGGATGTCGGCGAATTGCATCGCATGGGATTTGAAATTGGCAACCACAGTTGGACACATCCAAACTTCTCAATTCCGCGAGTTGCCGCGAGGATGGCGGGTGAACTGGCGCTTGTGGAGAATGAGTTGAAGCGCGTCCAAGTACCGCGGCCCGTCAGCTTCGCCTATAGCGGGAACGGCTTCGGGCCTGAGGCGGTCCAATCGCTACTGAAGTTGGGCTACAGGTTTGCACGCCGCGGCGGAATGCCAGAAGCGCCATACGGGAAGTTGGCCGTTGGAGCAACATACGATCCACGGAAGCATCACCGCCTGCTCATCCCAACAACGGGCGACGCCTACCCGGACTGGACGTTCGAGCACTTCCAAGAGGTGATTTCTCACGCGCGCACCGGTCAACTCGTCGTCCTCCAATTTCACGGTGTGCCTGACATTTCCCATCCCTGGGTTCATACGCCGCCGGAGCAATTTGAACGGTACATGCGGCATCTCAAGCAGGAAAACTACCGTGTAATTGCTCTCCGTGATCTTGAATCTTATCTTCCAGGGAAGGATCCGGACGACCCCCTCGTCCACACGCGCTCTCCAGCGCCAAAAGCGGAATTAGCCCTGCCCGTGGAGATGGAGTCAACCCGAGCGCACCTGTCCTCATGGCTGCCTAACATGATCCACGATCACAAATACTCCGCGGCCGAAGCCACCGATGTCGCTGGTATCTCGGCAGCCGAAGTGGAGAAGCAAATCGCTGCTATCCCGCGCCCGGCAACACGCGCGAGACTCCGTCCCTACCCTGGCGGCCGGCCGCTACGAGTGGGATTTCGCGACGGTGCGATCGATCCGATGAGAGGAACGAAGGTGTCGGTTTTTCTCCCATGGGATCCATCGAGTTACGCTGTAATCGACCTGCCGGAAGCCATATTCAGCAATCTCGGATTGCTATTTCTCGCGCACACGCATGTACCGACAATCTGGAACGAGCGTAACGTTATTATCGAAAACTCCGATTGGACGGTTACCAATTCCGGCTTGGAATCGAAGTGGGAACTGCCCAATGGTGTTGCTTTCGGCGCGATCGTTCAACCGATTGAGGATCGCGTTGAAATGGAGCTGTGGCTGCGAAACGGGACGGCTGAGACGCTCTCCAAGCTCCGCACGCAGATTTGCGTGTTGCTCAAGGAGGCGGCGGGATTCAACGAGACAACCAACGACAACAAGACATATAGCAAAGAGATGGCAAGCGTGCGCGACTCCCGGAGTCAACGGTCGATCTTGACGCAATGGGAGCGCTGTGGCCGTACATGGGGGAATGCGCAGTGCCCTTGCATGCACTCCGACCCTGTGCTTCCCGATTGCCCGTCAGGCGAAACGGTACGCGTACGAGGAAAACTTTGGTTCGGCTAAGCGCTGCGCGGCTGTGCTTCAATGTTTCATAGCCGCCAGGAGGGGCAATCGTGAAGGCTTTCCTCATCAGCATCGGACTCGTCGTTGGCGCCTGGGCGCTCGGCGCCGCCGACGGCAGCACTTCGGTGTCGTACCCTGACGAATATCGCAAATGGGTCCACGTCAAGAGCACCCTGGTCGGCCCCCAGAATCCGCGATTCGCGGCCAATGGCGGCATCCATCACTTTTACGCAAACGAGAAAGCCCTGGAAGGATATAGGACGGGCAAGTTCCCCAACGGTTCTGTCCTGATTGATGACCTGCTCGAGATCAAGGAGCAAGGCGGGGTCACTTCCGAAGGCGCGCGGCGGCGCGTTGCAGTCATGGTCAAGGACGCCGCGCGATATCGCGACACGGGCGGCTGGGGATTCGAGATTTTCAAGGGTGACGAATCCGCCCCCACGCTGAACGCCGAGGGAAAGGCGGCGTGCTTTGCCTGCCACGGAAAGCAAACGGACCGGGACTCGGTCTTCAGCCAGTACCGCAAGTGATATCGCTTCCGAACCTTGATACGCTATCGACAAAACCGTGCCGATCACCACACGACGTCAACTCTTGGAGCGCAGCTGCCTGGGTTTCGGGAGTCTCGTCCTCGCGGACCTATTGGGGGCGAATCCAGGCACTTCCATTCCAGTCTTCAATGATCTGAGATCCCGCCGGCCACACTTCCCGGCCAAGGCTAAGGCAGTCATTCAACTCGTGCAGAATGGCGGTCCGAGCCAGATGGATCTATTCGATCCGAAACCTGAATTGACACGTCTTGCCGGTCAACCGCTGCCGGGTGGCGTGGAGATTCACCAGCCTAACAACGTCAACACGCTTCTCCCAACACCGTTCGAATTCAAGAAGTACGGTCAATGCGGCATGGACGTATCCGAGATGCTGCCACACACTGCTGGCATCGTGGATGATCTCTGCTTCATTCGCAGCATGCATACCGAGCACAACAACCACCTGGAAGGGTTGAATATGCTCCTCACGTGCAAAATCTTTCCCGGCCGGCCTGTTCTCGGCGCGTGGGTCAGCTATGCACTGGGAACCGAAAATCAAAATTTGCCAGCGTATGTAGTGTTGCGCGACCCGACCGGTTACACAATCGGAGGTAAACAGCTTTGGGCGAATGGCTATCTGCCCGCTCTCTATCAGGGTGTGGAGTTCAGCATGAAGGGCGCGCCGGTGCATCACTTGAATCCGCCGCAATCCGCGCCGCCCGGTTCGCAGCGCGCGACGCTTGATCTGCTGGCCAAGATCAATCAGGCACATCTGAACGCGCATCCTGGCGAGTCGGAACTCGAGGCAAGGATCCGCAACTTCGAATTAGCGGCACGCATGCAATTGGAGGCAGGCGAAGCGCTCGATACGTCGAAGGAGTCGGAGGCGACTAAGAAGTTGTACGGCATCGATCATCCACAAGCCGGCCCTTACGGATTGCGCTGTTTGATGGCGCGCCGCCTGGTCGAGCGCGGAGTCCGGTTCGTTCAAGTCACAACAAGTCCGGGCCAGCCCTGGGATCACCACAGCAAAATCAAGCAGGACATGAAAAAGATCGCGACGGAGGTGGACCAGGGTTCAGCAGCGCTCATTCAGGATCTAAAGAGCCGGGGCCTGCTCGACAGCACGATCGTGATGTGGGCAGGCGAATTCGGCCGTCTTCCGACGACGCAGAATGGCGACGGCCGCGACCACAACCGCAACGCATTCACCCTGTGGTTGGCGGGTGGAGGCTTCCGCAAGGGCCTCATCTATGGCGAGACAGATGAGTTCGGCTATAAGGCAGTTGTGAATCGCGTACCCGTGCCGGATTTGAACGCGACCTTGCTCCGCCAGTTGGGCTTGGACCACAGTCGAATTCAGTATCCGCACGGCGGACGCCTGGAAACACCGTCCGACGTCACTGTGACCGGCGCGAAACCTGTGCTGGATTTGATCGCATGACCTGCCGCGCCGCCCTGCCGCTCCTCTTCGCCTCTCTCTCGAGCGCCACTGAGCCACCGCGTTTCGAAAAAGACGTGCTGCCGATTCTGACCAAGTACTGCTTTACGTGTCACGGGCAGAGTTCCCCCAAGCTCGGTCTCGATCTGCGCACCGCCGATTCGGCATTGAGGGGAAGTCACAACGGTCCGGTTGTAATCAAGGGTAAACCGGAAGAAAGCCTGCTGTGGAAAAAGGTTTCCTCGCGCGCAATGCCTCCGGCAATCTATGGTCAAAAGGTTCCTGATGCGGAACTCGAAACAATCAAAGCCTGGATCGCCGCCGGTGCACCTTCCGATGAACCCATCGGGGCTCCTGCACGGATCGCCGCGGAACAGCGCACACGCTTCGAACAAGAAGTGCAGCCGATCTTCAAGGCTGGGTGCATGCCCTGTCATGGTGCAAAATCGCCAGCCGCCGGATTGCGCTTAAGCAGCACCGCGGATCTGTTAAAGGGAAGCGCGAACGGTCCTGTGATCGTCGAGGGCTTCTCCGAGCGCAGCTTACTCGTGCGCCGTGTCGCCAATCACACCATGCCTCCGCCGGGCTCAGGAAAGGCGCTCTCGGATGCGCAGATCCGGCTGATCCGCGAGTGGATCGATCGCGGCAATTTCAGCGAATCCGTGGAAAACAACTCCGCAGACCGCCCGTTCACGTTGCTCGAAGCTCCGCCCATTCAGCCCGGGCAACGCCAATTCTGGGCCTTTCGCAATCCTGTCGCGGCAACGCCGCCGAAAGTCAAAGCGAAAGGCCGCATTCGAACCGTCATCGACAATTTCGTGCTTGCGAAGCTCGAGTCGAAGGGCCTCTCCTATTCCGAGGATGCATCGGCCATCAAGCTGGTTCGTCGCGCATACTTCGATCTTCTTGGTCTGCCCCCGACTCCGGAGCAGATCGAAGAATTCGCAAAGGATAAGAATCCGGGCGCATATGAGCGGCTGATCGACCGGCTGTTGACATCCCCCCACTATGGCGAGCGTTGGGGGCGACAGTGGTTGGATGCCGCAGGTTACGTCGATACGACAGGCAAAGACTTCAATCCGGCAAAATCCGAATACGCCGAAGGCATGTGGCGCTATCGCGACTATGTTATTCGCGCCTTCAATAACGACAAACCGTGGGACCGGTTCCTGACCGAGCAAATTGCAGGCGACGAGTTGGTCGACTGGCGCTCTTCGTCGAAATTCACGCCGGAGATCATTGAACTTTTAACGGCTACCGGGTATTTGAGAAACATTCTTGATATCACCGAAGAGGACATCAGCAACCTTCCCGTGGAGCGCTACGAAGCTCTCTTCAAACTCATGGAAAAGGTTTCGAGCAGCACGCTCGGCCTGACTGTCGGCTGTGCCCGCTGCCATAGCCATAAGTTCGATCCGATCTCGCAGCGCGACTACTATCGGATGCTCGCGGTCTTCGCGACTTCCTACAATCCAACCGATTGGCTGCAACCACAGAACCGGCACTTGTATACGGTCTCCAAGCCGGATCAAGAGGAGGTCGAGAGACACAACAAAGAAATTGAAGCACCGGTTGCGGAGCTAAAAAAGACGCTGGCGGAGCTACGCCGACCCTACGAGACGCGTTTGCTCGATGAGAAGTTGAAGGCAATTCCGGAAGTGCTTCGGTCCGACGCGAAGGCTGCGCTCGAAACCCCTGCCGACAAGCGTGATGACGTACAGAAGTATCTCTTCAGCAAGTTCAACAAAGCGCTCGAAGTCAAGACGAAGGAAACGGACGCGATTCTCTCGGTGACGGACAAATCAGCCGTGACGAACTTAGAGGCCGAGGTCGCGCGCGCCGAATCGCGAAAAATAAAGCTTGAGAAGATTCAGGTGCTCTGGGACGTGGGCCGCCCGCCTTCGATTCGCCTGCTTCAGCGCGGTAGCGCGGATTCCCCAGGGCCACGAGTGACGCCAGGATTTCTAGAAATTCTCAGCGACCCCGCGAAGACGGACGCGGTTAAGCCCGGGGAGTCCAGGGGGGAAACCTCCGGCATGCGATTGGCGTTCGCCCAATGGTTGGCGAATCCGGATCATCCCCTTACGGCGCGTGTCATCGTCAATCGCATTTGGCAAGGACATTTCGGAAACGGACTGGTGGCGACCCCAGACAATTTCGGAACTACGGGGACTTCCCCATCGCACGCCGAACTGCTCGACTATCTCGCTGTCGATTTCATGAAGAACGGCTGGAGCGCGAAGCGTCTCCACAAATTGATCATGATGTCGACTGCTTACCGGCAATCAGCTCTGCAGGCAGGTCAAACTTGGCTTGATCGAGCGCGCACGATCGATCCAGAAAACTCGCTGCTCTGGCGAATGAATCTGCGGCGGCTCGACGCCGAGACACTACGAGATTCCGTAATTGCGGCTTCGGGCAAGCTCGACACGACCATGGGGGGCGCTCCCATTCAGCTGGAGATGAAAGAAGATGGCCTGCAGGTGGTCTCGTCCAAAGAGCCGGAAGCTGCCAAGTGGCGGCGTAGCATCTATCTGACATCGCGGCGCAACTACCCGCTTTCGTTCCTCGGCATTTTCGATTTTCCAAGCATCGACACCAGCTGCGCGCGCCGTGTTCCGTCGGCCACTCCGCTGCAGTCGCTGGCGTTGATGAACGGTGACTTCATTTGGGAGGCCGCCGCGGCATTTGCAGACCGTGCAAAAACGGATATCGATATGGCATATCGGATCGCCCTCTCTCGACCGCCCACTGCGCAAGAACGCCTGTTAGCCTCGGAGTATCTAAAATCGATGCCTTTCCGCGCATTCGCTCAAACATTGTTGATGTCAAACGAATTCCTGTACATCGATTAGTCGAATACCTGCACGGCACTACCGCATCCTGTTCAGCAACTCTAAGGCTTCCTGCCGGATTGCCACGCTCTTCCCCGACGCAGCTCGCTCCAAACTCAAACGAGCAGCGGCGAGTTCGCCAGTTGCCGCCTGTGCCGTGCCTAGTCCAAGATTCGCTGCTTCATCTTGTGGACGCACGCGCAGGACTACTCCATAGCTCTTCGTTGCCTGAACCCAGGCGCCACGTGCGGACTGCAGATCGCCCAGAGTTTGCCACGCCGAAAGGACCCCCGGTTTCAGGCGAACGGCAGTGAGCGAATGAAATTCGGCCTGCGCGTAATCACCGGCGATCGCCAGCAACTGGCCCAGATTCCCATGTGCCTCGGCTAAGTCCGGCTGCTGCCGCAAGGCTTCCCGGAAAGCGGCCTCCGCTCGCGTCCGGTCCTGCATCTCCATCAAAATTCCGCCGAGCGAGTTGTGCGCTTCCGGAAAATCCGCGTCGTTTGCGATGGCAGATTCCATTGCGATCTTTGCATCCTGCACTCGGCCGACATCGCGAAGCACCAGTGCGAGCGAATAGAGAACTCCAGCATCCGCCGGAGCGAGAGAACGCGCCCTTTCCAATATGGTCAATGCGTCGCTGCGCCGGCCCTCGCGATGCAACAATTCGCCCAGTAGCCGCATCGCAGGCACGAAAGATGGATTGCGGGACAAGGCTTCACGGTAGTGGCCCTCCGCCAGGGCAGTCTTACCTTCCTTTTCGTAAGCTTGGGCCAACGTAAAGTACACCCTCGGTTCCTTCGGATATTGCGTGCGTATGAGCGTCTCCAGCCGGGGGATGCCGCCGCTCAAATTCGATTTCTGCACGACCTGGGCGATGGCCAAGTACAATTCCTGGTCCTTCGCAGCAGAGGGGTAGTAGAGAACGACCTCACCGGAGTAGTCGTTCCCGATTCTTTCCTTTCTATGGGCGAGCAAGTCTCCTGGCGGCGGGCGTCGAACGATCTTGTGGTCCGTCATCACGGCGTGGATCACATCTTCGGTACGGCGCCTAGGCATGTGACATCCTGCGCAATCGGCCGTTGGCGTGTGCGGCCCGCCCGAGACGTTGCCGTGGCAAGAACGACATGCCTTCGCATAGGAGGTCCGCGCCGCTTCCCCGCGTGGGACATCGTGCGGATTGTGGCATGTCGTGCAACTCAGTTTGCCGGCGCTGGCAATGAAGCATCGCGACCTTCGAAGGCGATATACCGAGTTTGCGATCTCAAACTTCTCTTCTCGACCGGAACCGTTTGCGTGGTCGAAATGCAATGTAAAGTCACCGAGCGGTTCGCCGGGCCGGTAAGAGAAGGCGCCCCGTCCGAACCGTACCAGGGCGTTTGGCAGGGGAAAGCTGGTGGTTTCCAAGTGGCATTGCATGCATACTTCAACTGCCCGCTCGGGGCTTAGTCGAGCAGGGTTGACGATGGCAGCTCGTATCTCTTCCACTTTCGCATTTCCGCGGCTAGCGGCAGCCACGTGGGTGCTGCCCGGCCCGTGACAGCGTTGACAGTCGATCCCCTCCGGGAGGGAGGCGGGAAACACCGGTTCCAATGCTGGAGAGTCGGCGCCCGGCGGGATTGCGGGGTACGCGTTGTGGCAGAACATGCAGTCAAAGCTAATTTTTCGGCGGAAGTCCAGTGGATCAGGGCGGTCGTAGCCGGGGCTCATCGCGAGAGAGCCGCCCTTTTCCGAATACCAGCCCAATGGAAGTTCCGTCAATCGCCCTTGCGGCGTGCGATGAATCAGCGTGCGAGCGTGGCGTCCTGACCCCATCACATAGTGAATCTCACGCTCGATCCGATAGTCGTCCACTCCCTTGAAACCCTTCGCATGACGGGTTTGGAAATAGCGTCCTCCGCGCTCAAACACTTGATAGGCGCGGCCCGATGCTCCGTGATCATAGCGGCCAATCATGCCCATTCCGTTCATTGTGGCTGGAGTGGCGTGAGAGAACGACTGAGCCATCGCGGTTTGGCGATACGTCTTCGAGACGGCAGCGTGACAGGCGGCACAAGCGTGCGGTTCCACGTAAGTAGCGGCCACTGGCGCGACAGGAGACTTCGAGCATCCGGCGACGCCAATCAGAGTTCCCGCAAGTAGCCACCCGCGCATTGCTACATAGTATTGGAGAACTCAGTCCCTCAGTCCCTCGATCAGACTCACGCGAGCACGTTGGATGTGATTGCGCAACGCAGTTTGGAGGCGGGGCAAGTCTCGCGCTTCTAGAGCGCCGACAATCTCCTCGTGCTCGGCCTGCTCGATCTGAAGGCGCTCGGCCCAGTCCGTTTGCCTCGAATGGACACGGACAATCTGGAGGTGCGCGTTCATGCCTTCATACGACTCAGCCAAGCGGCGGTTACCAGAGGCCTCGATGAGAAGTTTGTGGAAGCAGCGGTTGTCGCGTTCATGGCGCTTGCGATCATCTTCATTCATAACGGGCCGGCTGAGCTCGCTGAGCAATCGCCGAAACTCGGCGCACTGTTCCGGCGTCACCCGTGCGACAGCCCGCTCCGCCGCTAAGCACTCCAAAGCGGTTCGGAGATCAAACGTCTCTTCGACATCCTGAGCGGTCAACTGAGCGACGAAGGTGCCACTACGAGGTCGAATCTCGACCAATCCCTCGGTCCAAAGCTGTTGGAAGGCCTGTCTGACCGGAGTTAGGGAAACACCCAATTTGTTTGCAATTTCATCGACTTGCAGGCGTTCTCCGGGGTTGAACGAATGAGACAGGATGGAGTGTCGAAGCGCCTGATAGACCTCATCAGATGCCCGCTGGCGGGTCAGTCGAGTCAGCTCCATACGAAATTTAAGGATACACGTTGTTCCGTAAATCATAAATCTAAAATCTGAAATTTTTTACTTGCACCCGAGGTTAGAGTGTGAAAGAATCTGGCGAGTTGGAGTGTGCTCCCCCGATGAAGCGCCGTGACTTTCTTTCCGCCACTGGTTTGGGAACCTATTCACTCATCGTGCTGGCCGATGAGATGGAGGCGGCGCCCTTTGTACCCCAATCCGTAGATTTTGATCGCATCGCTCCGAAGAAGCCTCTCGGCAAGACGCTCGCCGAGGAATCACACATGACGCTGGTAGATCTGGAGACGGATCTCCTAGTGGCCGGCGGCGGACTCGCTGGCGTGCTGGCGGCAGTTTCGGCGGCCCGGCAAGGCGCGAAGGTCGTGCTTGTGCAGGACCGCTCCCGGCTTGGCGGCAACTCGTCAAGCGAGGTGAAGATGCATGTCGTCGGCGCGAACCACCACAAGTCCAGGCCCGGGTGGCGCGAGGGTGGGTTGCTCGAAGAGTTCCGGCTGGACGACGCGGTTAATAACCCGCACCGCTGCTGGGAGATGTGGGACTTGCTGCTCTACGACAAGGTCGTGAGCGAGCCCAACATTACACTGCTGCTGGAGTCGGTTCTTTACCGGACGACTGTCAAGAACAGGAAAATTACCGAAGCCTTGGTGCGTTCGGACAAAAGCGAGCACCTCTATCGCATCAAGGCGAAGCTGTTCGCCGATTGCACCGGAGATTGCCGGTTGGGTTTGGAGGCGGGAGCGGAGTTGCGCAGCGGGCGCGAGGCGCGCTCTGAGTTTGACGAGCCGCTGGCTCCCGAGAAAGCCGATCAGGAGACGTTAGGATCGAGCATACTCTTCACGTCCCGTGTGTATCCGCGCCGAGTGCCCTTTACTCCACCGAAGTGGGCGCGCAAGGTGAAGAAGGAACACCTGATCAACCGCAAGATCAACAGTT
>DASRHX010000871.1:0-7457 GCA_035650295.1 Bryobacteraceae bacterium
CATCAGCTCGCCGAGGGTCGCTGGCTTCGCAATCATCGCTACCTCGACGACTACACCCGGTTCTGGCTCCGCGGCAACGCTGGCCAGCCCGTCAAACACTTCCATAACTTCAGCACGTGGTTCCCTGCAGCCGTTTACGATCGCTACCTTGTCAATCACGACCAAAACTTCCTCATCACCCTCCTGGACGATCTGGCAGCCGATTACCGGGTTTGGGAACAGGAACGCAAGCTTCCAAACGGCCTCTTCTGGCAGCACGACGTCAAGGACGGCATGGAGGAATCCATCAGCGGCTCACGCACTGCGAAAAATATGCGGCCCACCATCAACAGCTACATGTTCGCCAATGCTCGCGCCATTGCCGCCACCGCCCGTTTGGCCGGACGAACCAAACTCGCCGCAGAATTCGAGGAAAAGGCCGCCGAACTCAAACGCGTTATCCATGAAAATCTTTGGGACCCTAATGCAAAGTTCTTCAAAGTGCGCCAGGCAGACGGCCAGTTGTCCGATGCGCGCGAGCAGATTGGCTTCATTCCGTGGTGCTTCAGTCTTCCTGACCGTGGGTACGAAGGCGCCTGGGCGCAGCTAATGGACCTGGAAGGCTTCCGGGCGCCTTACGGCATCACCACCGCCGAACGCCGTCATCCCGATTTCCGTTCGCACGGCTGCTGTCGCTGCGAATGGGACGGCGCCGTTTGGCCCTTCGCCACGTCGCAAACTCTGGTCGCACTCGGGAATGTACTGCGCGACTACCCGCAGTCCATCGTCACCTCAGATAACTACTTCGACGCCTTCCTCACCTACGTCCGCACCCACCGCTTCGACGGCAGGCCCTACATCGGCGAATACCTTGACGAGACCACCGGCCAATGGCTCAAAGGCCGCCAGGAACGCAGTCGGTACTACAATCACTCCACTTTTGCTGACTTGCTGATAGCCGGTGTGATCGGGTTGCGTCCTCGGCCGGACGATGTCGTGGAAATTCATCCTCTCTTCCCTCACAGCACGTGGAACTGGTTTTGCCTCGACGGGGTGAAGTATCATGGCCGCACCCTGACAATTCTCTGGGATGCAGACGGAAAGCGTTACGGACTCAGCGCGGGATTGATCGTCCTTGGCGACGGAAGAAGAATCGCACAAGCTGACCGACTGGGACCGGTGACCGGGAAGCTGCCATGATATGGTTCAGAGGCCTAACTGCCGCTGTGGTCGCTTGCGTCGCGACTGCGCTGAGTCTCCAGGCGGCAGAGATTTCTCCCATCGTCTCTACAAGCTCCGATGGCAAACTCGTGTACCACGGAGATGAGCATGGGAATCGAGTACCTGACTTTTCGCACTGCGGTTATGCTGGCGGTGATCAACCCATCCCGGACGTGCCGATCCGCGTCGTGGTTTCTCCAGGAAAGGGCGATAGCACCATGCGAATTCAACGGGCGATCGATTATGTGGCAGCACTCCCGGCTGACACAAATGGTCTGCGCGGCGCAGTCCTGTTGTTGAAGGGAAGACACGAAGTCTTTGGCGGTTTGTTGTTCCGTGGTTCTGGCGTGGTGTTGCGCGGGCAAGGGATGAGGGATAACGGCACGGTGCTCGTTGCCGCGGGAGAGGACCGCCGCACACTTATCCGCATTGTCGGGCAGAAGGACCTTACGATTCGAACGAATTCCGGATGGGAGATCGCAGACGATTACGTTCCTGTTGGCGCGACCAGTTTCCGGCTCAAGAAAGCCGCCGGCCTGAAGACTGACGACACTATACATGTCATCCGTCCCAGCACACAAAAGTGGATCGAGAAGCTCGGGATGGTCGAATTCGGCGGGGGCGAAGGTAATTTTCGATGGAAACCCGGCAGCCGTGACCTCGTCTGGGACCGCGTGGTAACGTCCATTGAAAACGATCACGTCACCATTGACGCGCCCATCACCACAGCCATCGAAAGCGAATTTGGCGGTGGACACGTGGAAATTTGCTTGTGGCCCGGTCGGCTAAGCAACGTGGGCATCGAGAACCTGCGTCTTGAATCCACCTTTCGTGCAAGCAACCCCAAAGACGAAGACCACGCCTGGATGGGCATTACGATGGAGAACGTGCAAAACGCCTGGGTACGCCAGGTGGCCGGGAAGCACTTCGCCGGCTCGCTGGTCGCCATTTATGAAACCTGCAAATGGGTCACGGTGCAGGATTGTCTTTCTTTCGCGCCCGTGTCTGAAGACGGCGGATACCGACGGAATACATTTTTCACAATGGGGCAAATGACACTGTTCATCCGCTGTCATGCTGAGGAGGGGCGGCATGATTTCTCCGTCGGCCACTGTGCAGCCGGTCCCAACGCCTTCGTGCAATGCGAGGCCACACGGCCCTGGAGTGACAGCGGGACCATCGAAAGCTGGGCCTCCGGCGTCCTCTACGACAACGTGGTCGTGGATGGCAATGCCTTGAGTCTGTGCAATCGCGGCAGCAGCGCTCAGGGGGCAGGCTGGGCCGGCGCCAACTCCGTGTTCTGGCAATGCCAGGCGTCGGTGGTGCGCTGCGCGAATCCCCCCACCGCGCGGAACTGGGCCTTTGGTTGTTGGGGCGAATTCGAAGGCAACGGTATTTGGCGCGAATCGAACTCATTCATTAACCCCGAAAGCCTGTACGCCGCGCAACTGGCGGAGCGGGTGGCGCGCGAGACGCAACTGATGCCGCGCTCAAGGGGAGAAGCAACCAATCCAACCCTCGAGCAAGCCGCGCAACTTGCCGCCGCAGCGCGTGAACCACCAATGCAACTCCGGGACTACATCGCCGCCGCTTCGACTCGCGATCCGATCCCAAGTGAACCCGGCAACGCCAAGCGTATCGAAACCGTAGCGGCGGCTGAAATACAATATTCGCCTCCCACAAATAAATTATTAATTACTAATGGCTGGCTCACCTGCAACGGCCGACTGCTGATCGGAGGCCGGACCGGCGTTGCATGGTGGCGCGGCAACGTTCGTCCGAGCGAAGCGCCCGCATTTGGCCCCGCCTTGACCCGCTTCGTCCCGGGCCGGATCGGGCCTGGCTTCACAGATGATCTGGAGGAGTTGGCCGGTTCGCTGCAGGCCAGCGGACACGCCGCCCTGGATCACAACCACGGCCTTTGGTATGACCGGCGTCGCGACGACCATGAGCGCGTGCGCCGGATGAATACAGACACGTGGCCGCCATTTTACGAACAGCCCTTTGCGCGCAGCGGCCAGGGCACGGCGTGGGATGGGCCGAGTCGCTACGACCTGACCAGATTCAATCCTTGGTATTGGAGGCGCTTGAAGGATTTTGCGGGCGTGTGCGATCGGCGAGGGCTGGTCCTGTTCCATCAGAATTATTTTCAACATAATCTCTTGGAAGCAGGCGCGCACTGGGCGGATTTTCCCTGGCGTTCGGCGAACAACATCAACGACGCCGGTTTCCCGGAGCCGCCGCCATACGCAGGCGACAAGCGCATTTTCATGACGTACCAGTTTTACGACGTCACACATCCAACTCGCCGGGAACTGCACCGCGCTTACATCCGGAAATGCCTTGAGAACTTCGCGGGCCACGCCAACGTCATCCAGTTCACCAGTGCGGAATACACCGGGCCGCTCAGCTTCGTCGAGTTCTGGCTGGACACCATCGCCGAGTGGTCGCGCAAGACCGGCCACCGGCCAGTGATCGCCCTGAGCTGCACCAAAGACGTGCAGGACGCTATCCTCGCCGACCAAAAACGCGGCGGGCTGGTGGACGTGATTGACTTTCGGTATTGGTGGGCGACGGATCGCGGTGTCTTTGCGCCGAAGGGCGGACAAAACCTTGCTCCGCGCCAGTTCGAGCGGCAGTGGCGCGGCGGACGGCCAGGGGACATTGATCTCGCTCAAATGACAGCAGAGTATCGTCAGAAACATCCCGACAAAGCCATAATCTGCGACTTTGACAAGGCCGGGTGGGCTTTTGCGTGCTCGGGGGGTTCAATGCCGCGCTTGCCACAGACGACCGATCCGGAATTGCTGACAGCAGTTCCCCGAATGCGCCCTGCACGCCATGCTCAGGGAGGACCTTGGATACTGGAGGAACCGGGCAAGGCGTATCTGGTCTATGCTGTAGATTCCCGTTTGACGCGGCTTGATCTCTCGCGCGAAACCGGGACGTTCACCATTTACAAGGTTCGGATGGATACCGGAACCGTAGAGCCCCTGGATAACCATGTCGTCGCTGGTGGAGAACTCTTGTTACCCGTTCCGGACGGAGGCAAGGCACTGTTTTGGCTGAAACGAACACTGGAAGCTGCGCGCTAATTACGCTTAGCATTGCGCTGCCCGGAAACCTTACATGGCACTTCGGATCAAGCGCGTGAAGAATTGAAAACTCCGAGACCATTTCGGATGGCGACCGGTGTCGCCTCTGCTTTGCTCGTCGCTTTCACGCTCGGCGGCGCGGGCCTCGTCGATAATAGCGCCAGCCCGCACGCGATGGTGCGCTCGGTAGGCCTGGAGGAAGTGCGGTGGACTCGAGGGTTCTGGGCGGATCGCGTTGAGAATTGCTACCGGAGAATGATCCCCGCCATGGGCTCGCTCATGCAGGGAACCAACTATACGCATTTCTTCCATAACTTCCGCATCGCCGCGGGGCTTGCCGAAGGACGGCATCGGGGCGCGTCGTTCAACGACGGCGACTTCTACAAGTGGCTGGAGGCGGCTTGCGCCATGTTCGCCGCGACGAACGACCCGCAACTCGAGCGTCTCATCGAAGAAGTGATCCCGGTGATCGCCAGTGCGCAACAGGCCGATGGTTATCTGCACACGCCGGTGCTCGTAGCCAAACGCAACGGCGACACCGCCGCGAGACCATTCCAGGATCGGTTCAATTTCGAAATGTACAATATGGGGCACTTGCTCACCGCCGCGTGCGTCCATCATCGCGCAACTGGCCGGACCAACCTGCTGGCCGTGGCGTGCAAGGCCGCGGACTTTCTCGACAAGACGTTTCTCGAGGTCTCGCCGGAATCCGCGCGCAGCTCGGTCTGCCCATCGCATTACATGGGAATGGTGGAATTGTATCGCGCCACACGCGAGCCGCGTTACCTGGAATTGGCGAAGAAGTTTTTCGCATTGCGCAGCCAGATCACTAGCGGCGGTGACGATAACCAGGACCGCATTCCGTTCGAGCAACAGACCAATGCGGCGGGGCATGCTGTTCGGGCCAATTACCTTTACGCGGGCGCAGCCGATTTGTTCATGGAGACGGGGGACAAATCGTTGTGGGCTCCATTGGAACCGATTTGGACGAACGTCATTCACCAGAAGATGCACATCACCGGCGGCTGCGGTGCCCTCTACGACGGCGCGTCGCCCGATGGCGCGAAAGAACAGAAGAGTATCACCCGTACCCATCAGGCTTATGGGCGCAACTACCAGTTGCCCAACCTGACCGCCCACAACGAAACTTGCGCCAACATCGGCAACGTGCTCTGGAACTGGCGCATGTTTCTCGTCACTGGCGAGGCGCGCTTCATCGACGTCGTCGAACTGGCGCTTTATAACAGCGTCCTGTCAGGCGCAAGCCTGGACGGGACGAATTTTTTCTATGTCAACCCGCTGCGCACCCTTGATCCGCTGCCGACCCCGCTTCGTTGGTCGCGCCAGCGGGTGCCCTTTGTCAGCTCGTTTTGCTGCCCGCCAAACCTTCTGCGTACACTGGCCGAAGTCGCGAACTATGCTTATGCCAAATCCTCCGACGGCATCTGGGTGAATCTTTACGGCGGCAGCACGGTGCAAACTCGAGCGGCCGGCCAGCTCGTGAAATTGACTCAGGAAACGGACTATCCATGGAACGGCCGCGTCCGGATCACGGTGAACGACTGTGGCAGGGAACAATTCGCGCTCAAGTTGCGCGTCCCGGGCTGGACGAAAGCCGCCTCCGTTCGCGTCAATGGGACTCCCGCCGATGTCTCGTCTTCGCCCACCACGTACCTTGAGCTTCGTCGCGTCTGGAAGCCCGGCGATGCGGTCGATCTCGACCTGCCAATGCCGGCGCGTCTCATGGAGGCCCATCCGTTAGTCGAGGAAACCTTGAATCAAGTTGCCTTGCAACGCGGTCCGGTGGTCTATTGTCTCGAATCGCCTGACTTGCCGCCCGGCGGGCGGCTGACTGACGTGATGATCCCCGCGGACATTGATCTTGTGGCCCGCTACGACGGACGGTTGCTGGGCGGCGTGGTGGTTCTCAACGGCGTGGCACAGGTGCGTCCCTCGGCGGACTGGAGCGGCCAACTCTATCGCGAACTCCGCGGTGCCGAAGTCCGTGCTTTGGACGTCAGGTTCATCCCCTATTCAGTCTGGGGCAACCGGGGCCCATCCGAAATGAGCGTCTGGCTACCATTGGCGCTGCGATGAATCGCAATTTTCAAAGGACGTGTTTCGCCTTGGTGCTTACCTGCGGACCAGCCGCAATTGGAATCGAAATGGCCACGGTGCCGTCCGGCGCATTCATAATGGGCGAAGATTACGCTGGCGATTGGGACGAACGCCCCGCTCATCGAGTCACCATAACCCGCCCATTTCAGATTTCCGTCTCCGAAGTCACCCTCGAACAGTATCGCCAGTTTCGCCCTCAGCACGATTGCACCCTCAACGGCAAAGCCACGGGCGTGACTTGGTACGATGCCGTAGCTTTCTGCCAATGGCTTTCTCACAACGAAGGCAGGCCCTGGCGCCTCCCAACCGAAGCCGAATGGGAATACGCCTGTCGCGCCGGCACTACAAACCGTTTCTGGTCGGGCCACGCTCCTCCTGCAGATCACGACGACGCAAACCCCTGGGGACTAAAAGGCACCCACGACGCCGTTATGGAATGGTGCTACGACTGGCATGGACCTTATCCAGCGAACGATCAAAGCGATCCGGTCGGGCCCACCTCCGGCATCGCCCGCGTCGTCCGCGGCGACAAGCCGGACGTGGACGATCGTTTGAAGGACGAGAAGGGCCGTCAGGCGGTGGATTATTACCGCTCCGCCAATCGTGCCGGACTACCCCCTCGTTTCGGAAGCTCGAACTCCGTTGACTCGCCCGGCTGCCAGCGCGTCGGCTTTCGCATCGTTCAAGGCGAAATGCCCTCTACTCCGCAAACATCCGTCTTCCCGCCATTCATTCGCCAAGGCATCAAATCGCCCATCGCTCATCTCGAGCAGGCGCCCGACACCCCGTATTTTCGTAAGCGCCATCTGTTGCCCATGCCACCAGACAACTCTTCAGATGAGGCCATCGCTGCCATTGCTCTGCCTCGTTCCTTCCGCAAGCACAATCATAGCCCCGCCCTTGAAGTTTGTCCCAACGGCGACCTTCTCCTGATCCTCTACACCTCCTATTTCGAATACGAGCCCGGTGTTTCCTTCATCGCCGCTCGCCTCCGGTTTGGGGCCGACCACTGGGATTTCCCCGAGCCTATGCTTGATACCCCAG
>DASRHX010000872.1:0-3387 GCA_035650295.1 Bryobacteraceae bacterium
GTTGACGCAGACGATGCTGCTGGGCACACGGCAGGATATGGAGCAGGTGGCGGCGGCGTTGAGGAAGGTTCAAGCGCAGGCGGGTGAGCTGAGAAAAGGGTGACTGGGATCGAAAGGCGAAGAGGCCTGTTCTATCTCATCAGCTGTTGGCGCATGTTTTCGAGCGAATGGGAAAGTTCGCCGCCCCAGGCGGATTCCGGCTCATTGCTCAGCTCGAACTTCTCGACACACTGTTGGAATAAGGAAACCAGTTCGGGGTCGCGCCAGCCACGGTGTGCTTCCGCTTCGAGCGTGGCAAGGGCTTCCTCGCGGCTAAAAGCGGGTTTGTAGGGACGGGCAGTGGTGAGAGCGTCGTAGATGTCGGCGATCTGAAGGACACGCGCGGCCAGCGGTATCTCCTCGCCTTTGAGGCCGTCGGGATAACCGGAGCCATCCCAGCGCTCGTGGTGGTTGCGGATGATGGGGAGCACCGGCGCTAGCGTCTTCATCGGGCGGCAGATCTCGACGCCCTTGGTCGTGTGGGAGCGCATGACGATCCATTCTTCTTCGGTGAGTGAGCCCTTCTTGAAGAGTATGGCGTCGGGGACAGAGACTTTACCGATGTCGTGGAGGAAGCCGCCGCGGTGGAGTGCGACCAGTTCCCAGCGCGGGAGTCCCATGGCCGAGCCGAGCATGACGCTGTAGCGAGCCAGGCGCTCGCAATGGTCGCCGGTGTACTTGTCGCGTTTTTCGACGGCTTGGGCGAGCGCGAAGAGGATGGTTTCGGCTTCTTCGAGGGAGTCAATGGCCGCTTTGTTGCGGAGCATGGCGCGGACGCGCGTGCGCACCACGTCGGGGTGGAGCGGTTTAATCAGAAATTCATCGGCGCCGGAAGCGATGCCCGCGATTTCGTTCTCGATTCCCTGAACGCTTGTAATCATCAGGATAGGAACGAGCTGTGTGCGGCGATTGCTCTTGATGCGGTGGCAGAATTCGAGGCCGCTCATCTCCGGCATCATGAGGTCGAGGATGAGCAGGTCGACGTGTTCAGTTTCAAGAACGCTGAGCGCTTCGGCCGGACGGCGGGCTTCGAGCACGCGGTACGGCGCTGCCTTAAGCATGGCGCGAAGGAGCCGACGGTTGATTTCCAGGTCGTCTACGATGAGAATTGTCGGCTGGCGTTCGCCCACGTCGAGTTCAAAATCGAGCTCGAACGGCTTCATCTGGTTCGGTAGATGGCCGTTGATCGTGAGCTTGGGCGCGGATAGATTCGCAGATGCCATCGCCAGGTCCAACTGAAGGGCTTAAGATCCTCTTGTGTGTCTATCGGCGCGGTGGGGAGTAACGAATAGACATCGGAATGTACATTATCGAGAAAATTCCACAGTCCGGATGGGGGACGGGATGATCAGATACCCTCATAGGAGGGCATCTATGTTGAATGTGTTCAAACTGACGGCGATTCTAGCCGCTCTACCTTCGTTGCTCACGGCGGACCCCTTAGAGAAGGGCGAGCGGGACCGTGCGATGAGCTATCTGCATGCGACCCGAAAGCAGTTCGCCGACTCGGTGCGGGGTGTCTCGGCGGAACAGGCGAAATGGAAGGCGGAACCCGGCCGCTGGTCGGTGGCGGAGGTGGCGGAACACATTGCCTTGAGTGAGGACTTCCTCTTTCAGATGGTGACTGGGAAGTTGGTGAAAGGGGCGCCGGCGACGGCTGAGCAGAAGGCGTTGACGAAGGGGAAGGATGACCTGATTCCGCGTGTGGTGCCGGATCGTTCGCAGAAGTTTCAAGCGCCGGAGCCAATCGTGCCCAAAGGCAAATTCGCCAATCTCGAAGACGTCAAAAAGGCATTTCTCGCCTGGCGCGACCGCACTATCCTGTTCGTCGAGAAGACCGATATCAGCCTGCGCGACTACGTAGCACCCCACCCGGCGATGAAGGAACTGGATGCGTATCAGTGGCTCCTGTTTCTGGCGGCGCATTCCGAGCGGCATCTGAAACAGCTGCAGGAAGTGAAGGACAACCCGGGTTACCCGGCACATTGAATCGCAGGGGCCCACTATTGGATCGCACCAGCGACACCGGAGCCGACGGCTTCGAGAATTTTACCGACATAGTTTTTGGTCTCCCTAAAAGGCGGGACACCGCCGTAGTCTTGCACGCGGCCTGAGCCGGCATTGTAAGCGGCGAGAGCCAGACGCATATCGCCACGATAACGGCTGAGCAAGGTGGACAGAAGTTGTGCTCCGGCAAATACGTTCGATTCCGGATCGAATGGGTCGGCAACACCAAGCGAGGCCGCGGTATCGGGCATGAGTTGCATGAGGCCCAGTGCACCTTTCGAGCTCACCGCGCAGGGAAAGAAGGCGGATTCGCGACGGGCTACTTCGCGTATGAGTCCTACGTCGATGCGTTGTTTCGCGGCGGCGCGTTCGAACATGGATTCGCGCTCGGATTGCGGAACAGGGTCGCAATCGGGCCGCCAACCAGCGCTCGTTGTGGACGAGCTGGGGCCGGACGGTTGAACGGGCGTGGTCCATTGCATGGAGGGCCAGGGGACGGTGAACCAGCCGGGTTCGCCGGGTTGTGCCGAGCGTACCTGACGCCGGACGGATTCCTTTTGTCTGTCGACCGAGGGCAGCATGAGGCCACGGATGCCGTCGGGTTGTTGCTGAGCACCAGTTACTTGACCGGAGGGGGCGGCAGGAGGTTGTGGCGGAGCTTGGGCGAAAAGCGTAGCGACGAAGATGAGGAAGGCCAGATGCCTCATTCTGGTTGAGGATCGAACTTTCGCTGCGGAGTCTTTACTAGGTTCTACCTGCAACACCCAACCTCCGGGTGAGGAATACTCCGACGAGTCCAGCGAGGATGAGGACGCAAGTGGAGGGTTCAGGGACGGCGGTGTCCTCGAGCGGGGCAGCGGCGGCCAAGGACTGCGCGATGGGGTCGAGGCGAAGGGCGGTGCGGCGGCCGTTGTAGAAGCCTGTGCCGACGATTTGGCCTGCGTCGTTGATCCCGTAGGCGGCGCTTAGGGACCAACCCTCGGCCCCTTCGACAAGTTGGGTGAGATCGAGCATGACGCCGTCGATGGCGAGGAATGCGGCCATGGCGCCATCGGCACGAAAGGAGTAGCCTACGACGTGACCCGCGTTGTTGATGCCGTAGGCGTAGCTCGATGATCCGCCTAGAGTGCCGAGGTCGATGGTGAGTCCATCTCGCGATAAAAAGGCGTACATCCATCCGCCGCCGGTTTGCGAGTAGCCCGTGGATTGACCGGAATCGTTGAGGTTGGTGCCGTAGCTGTGCTGGCCGCCGAGAAAGCCCGTCCACATGGTCTGGCCGTTGTACCAGACGTAGGCCCGGGCGACGCCCCACGCGTCGATCATGGTTCCGGCGACAGCGCC
>DASRHX010000873.1:0-4545 GCA_035650295.1 Bryobacteraceae bacterium
CCACTCTGATACCCAAGCCACCCGTTTCTGCTTCGGACTCGCCGCCGAGGGCTGGTTCATTGGGCCGGTATCCCGGAGGAAGGTGTTCGATGATCAACTCCCCCTCGCCGGCGAGGATCACCGCCCGCTCTATGACATTGCGTAGTTCACGCACGTTGCCTGGCCAACGGCGGGCGCGCAATTGATCGAGCGTTTCCCTGCCTGGCATCGTGACTCGCGTACCGTATTTCTCGTTCAGCGCCTGAATCATGGATTCAACTAGAGGTGGGATATCTTCAGTGCGTTCGGACAACGGAGGGAGGACAATGTTAAATACCGTCAGGCGGTAGAAAAGATCCTCCCGGAGTTTTCCGGCCGCAATTGCCTCCCTCGGAGGAATGTTGGTCGCCGCCACGATTCGAATGTCTGCCTGTAACTCCTGCTTACCGCCAATGCGTCGGTAACGGAAGTCCTGGAGCACGCGAAGGAGCTTCGCCTGCATCTGCACCGGCATCTCGGAGATCTCATCCAGGAACAGCGTGCCTTTCTCCGCCATTTCAATACAGCCGATTTGGCGCTCCTGGGCGCCGGTGAACGCCCCCTTCTCGTGACCAAAGATTTCACTCTCGACCAGCGCTTCGGGAAGAGCCGCGCAATTGATGGCGACGAATGGATTGTTCTTCCGCGCGCTGAGCGTATGGATGGCGCGGGCGGCCAATTCCTTGCCTGTTCCGCTCGGGCCCGTGAGCAGGACCGGTGCGTCGGTCGGCGCCGCCGTTCGAATCAGGTTGAACACCTCCTGCATCGGTTTGGAGACACCCACCAAATCGCACAGCACGCCCCGGAAACTGAGTTCGCGGCGGAGGATTTGGTTCTCGCTGACAAGCTTTGCCTGGTTGCCTGCTCGCTCGATGAGCAGTTCGAGAGTACTGACGTTGATTGGCTTCTCCAGAAACCAGAATCCGCCCAATTCGTGAACTGCCGATAGGGCAAGGTCAAGGCTTCCGAAGGCGGTGAGGACGATCGTCGGCGGAAAATTTCCCGACTCCCGCAGTCGGCGGAGAAGCTCGAACCCGTCCATCCGGGGCATCTTCAGGTCGGTGATGATCACCGAAGGGACGAAGTGGGTCATCACCTCGAGCGCATCGACGCCGTTGATGGCCGACGCAGTCTCGTGACCCCATCCGTTAATTATGGAGACGAGAGGATCACGCTGCTGCTTGTCATCGTCGACAATCAGGATCCTCACGTGTTCCTCAACTTGTGCCCGTCGGACCCAAAGCCATAGAGATGGACGCCGAAGGCAGCGTGATTAGGATATGACATTGCCGATGAGGGTAGTGTACATGACTGTCGTGCGAGCAATCAGCGCATTCCGATCGACCGGAGCTGGCTAGCCTCCGGCTCTGGCCTGGTTTCCGCCGATTGCATCCCGCACTACGCCGCCGATTCTCATGAACTCATCCAAATCACCAGATTTGCGCAGAAAGCGCGTGTGCGGGTACCGCGTAAGAAGCGCTTTGTCCTGATATGAATTTGAGGAAGTAAAAATGATCACTGGAGTGTCGCGCAATGTCTTCGAGGCGCGAATCTCTCCCAGCACTTCAGCGCCGTTCTTCTTCGGCATATTGAGGTCGAGTATGACTGCCGCGGGTTGCTGCTCGTGAGGCGATCGGTCGTTGTTCTCAATCCATCGAACTGCTTTCTCCCCATTATCCAGGACCACCACGCCGGCTGCCAATCCGTGCAACTTCAGCGCTTCCTTCACCAGGAATACATCGGCCGGGTTGTCCTCGACCACGAGAATCATTGTTTGCTCACTCATTGGCAGATCGCACAATCCACTCCGTCGCGGGCCCGGCCCACCATAGTCCCTTTGCCGCCCAATGTTCAAGTGCCGTCATCATCGACAGTCGTGCCACGTCGACTCACAACTATGGCGCTTCCTAATGTCTGGCTAAGCTGCCTCCGCCATTCGCTGCTTCGATGCGTATCGCCGAAGCGCTGCCTTGGCACGATGGATGCGGACGCGCGTTGCCACCGCGCTGATGCCGTGGATTTTCGCGATCTCTTCCATTACATATCCGCCGGCATAGCGGTGAAGTATGAGGGACCGGTCAAGCGGGGAGCAACGATCCAATAACCGTGCCGCGTCAATCTTTGCTGAGATGGGAACCGGCGGCGCCATATCAGCGCGGCTATCATCCAATTGATCGAGTCGCTTATAGCGGCGCTTCTGGTTGTACATCGCATTCATGGCAATGCTATTCACCCATGGAATCACTCGTTCGGACTGCTTCAGCTGATGTTTGGCTTCCCATCCACGGACCCAAGCCGCTTGGGCCAACTCTTCTGCTTCTTCAATCAGGAGCCCCTTGGAAAGAAGCAACCGAATCGTCGAGTGGAGTCCATTCTCGTAATCGGCGGCGTAAAGTTCTTGTTCCATCGCCCTCTTCCAAAGCATGCCGCATTCCAATCGCTTAACCCATTGAAAAAAGGGGGAAACCACGTGTAACTCCCAAATGGAGCAGGTTCAGAATTTCATACAGGAACTGCAAGCGAGGGAACATTCTTCCCACCTGCGCCGATTTGGTGTTAGCCGCGGACCCGCAACTCGACGGGATAGACGGCATGAGAGGTGATCACGGACGTCGAGATCACGCACATTCCGGACCGGGACGGCGGCGATCAATCTGCTTTCGGGCATGGAGTCCAACCGATTCGACTTGATCCTGTTGGATTGGGAAAATTCGTGGGCCCGCCGCTGGAACCGCGATACTGCGCTCAGAAAGAATGGCGTAACATCCGGATCCGTTTCGCAATCCACGGCGTAGGATCAGGTTTCCGCTGAATTCCAGGACTCGCGCATCGGAAACGGGGTATGCACCGATGAAGTTAGTAGGACTCGTTTTGATCGTTTTGGGACTCGCCGCACTTGTATGGCAAGGGTTTACTTACAAGACTCAGGAGACGGTGGTTGACATCGGACCAATTGAAGTGAATAAGGAAACGAAGAAACGGGTGCCTCTTCCCCCAATTGCTGGTGCGCTGGCAGTGGTAGGAGGAATCGCACTCGTGGCCATTAGTGGCAAGCGATAGCCAATTGGCCGAGTGTGCAGTGGGAATTGTCACCGGTCGTGCCGGATCACGACAGTTGGGCGGTGCATTGTAGACCGGCCTGCGTCGGACGTTACCGGGCGGATATTGATAAACCGCCCTCCGGCTGCGCGCAAAGTGTTGATCGCCTCGTCCACGCGCTCTCTCGGTACCATAACACCAACGAGCACGGATTCCTTTTCAACGCCCATTCCGTAGTACCCCCCAATCGCTGCCCCAAGGAGTCCGGAAAGCGCCACAAAGCTGGCCACGGCAATCCAAGGGAAAGGCGGTTGAGTCGGCGCCACTAAAAGAACTGCAAGGATGAGCGAAAGGCTGCCGCAAGCCAAGGCGCCGGCCGCGGCTCGTCCCCTCTTTGCGGCAGCCAATCGCTTGTGCAATGCGCTCTTGGCGTCTTCACCTGTCACAATTGAGGCGGACGTCACATTAAAGCCCGCCTCTCGCAACAGATCAAGCGCGGCGTTTGCACGTTCGGGAATCGGAAAGAAGCCTGTAAGTTCCATTGCTGCCTCCTACGATTTCACCTTGAGCAGATTTACAACGCGGCGAACTCCTTCCGTTTCGCGCGCAAGCCGAATAGCCTCGCGGCTCGCTTCCACCGATTCCACCTCGCCGCGCAAGGTGACTATGTTCTTCTCCACGTCGACGTTAATCTTTCGCGCCGGCGTAGTCTTACTGGCGGCAAGCTTTGCCGTGACCTTGGTATGTAGCCACGCGTCCTCAAGCGAGTCGCCTAGTTTGTCACCCGTTTCGCGCGCACTTGAACGCGCTTTCGCCGCCATGTCCTCTGTGTATTTTTCTAACGAGACATCCAGAGGCTTGACGTCGATCTTGTCGTTGATGACAAACCCAGGTTGAGTGTTGCGCGCTATTTCGACGATCTGCGTGCGAAGCGTCTCGGAATTTACACTTCCCGAAAGAGTTACAGCTTTCTTGTCAACGTCCGCGTCCACATCCACTTTGGCTCCACTAAGGACCGCATTCTCGTTTATCCGGCTCTCAATGGCACGTTCTACGTCCGAATCCGTAAGCTTTACAATTTCAGGCGGAGGGGTAGAGGGCGAACAGGCACTCCACACAAAGAGCGATGATGCCAACACCAAGGACCCTGTGGTGTGTTTCATGCTGTTTACTCCTTTCAGTGCGCTCAAAGGCTGCCAAAAAAGTAGAGGAACAGTACTATGACAAGTACGACGGTCAGCCCGCCGGACGGATAGTAACCCCAGTTCCTACTGTACGGCCATGCTGGCATGGCTCCGAGAATCAAAATTAACAGAAGCAGCAAGATAATTAAGTTCACAACCGTGACCTCCTTTCGCCTCTAGCCTAAGCAGCCTCGTATTCGCCGCTATTGGCTTCTTCGGCATCCTTGGCTTCTTGGCAGTCGCGGCAAAGAATCGCCCAGGGGACTGCACTGAGGCGTTTCGGATGAATCGGTTCCTCACATGC
>DASRHX010000874.1:0-4311 GCA_035650295.1 Bryobacteraceae bacterium
CGGCGGGCCGCGTGGGCGGCGGATCCGACGACATCGCCGAAGTTTCCTGGAACCTGCCGACGGTTGTTTTGCGCTACCCGGGGAATATTCCGGGCATGGTCGGCCACCATTGGTCGAGCGGAATCTCGATGGCCACGCCGATTGCGCACAAAGGGGCGACAGCAGGCGCCAAGGCACATGCGCTTACCGTGATCGACCTGCTCACCAAACCCGAACTAGTCGCCGCGGCCAAGCAGGACTTTGCCAAGCAAACGGAGACCACAAAGTGGCAGTCGCTGATTCCGCTCGATGCCAAACCGCCGATCCATTTCAACAAAGAGAAGATGGAGCGAGCCGCACCAGAGCTGAAAAAGCTGCGTTACGATCCGACGAAGTACAAAAGCTACCTGGAGCAGTTGGGTATCACCTACCCCACAGTGCAAGAGTAGGGCGTCAACTTAATCACGATAGGGAAAGCTACGCCGACCGGCGTGTCGGACATCGGTTTTGTACTGCCTTGGCTCATGTACTACCTGTAGTTGAGAAGAAGAACCCAGCGTATCCACTATCAAAAAGGACGGCGGAAAAGAAAACTTTTGTTTTCCTCTTCTTCGCCCGAAAACGACCGATAGCTAATGTGACGCGTGCCTGTCGAAGCGCGTTCGTCAGGGCCGGGCGGGCGATAGCCGCCTGAGACCAGACTTCCTCTCCCCCAGGAATACCATGAGCGTTTTGCGACCAAGAAACCGGCTAGTGAACTTCCGTCTGAGCGAGGATGAGTTCGAAAAGTTGCGCGATTGTTGCGCGTCGTTTGGAGCGCGCAGCATCTCGGATTTTGCGCGCAGTTCGGTACTGTCCCGCCTGGAGCAGGATCCGCAGCATGAATCGCAGGCCAATCACCGTATCAGCCATCTCGACTACAAAGTGAGCGAGTTGGAATCGCGGGTGGGACAACTCTTGCACCTGCTGGACGCGACGGGAACTTCGCAGGCGGCCTCCTACGCGGAGATGCCCGAAATGGCAGCACCGATGGCCGCCACAGACGCGACCTGCCACTCATAGATCAAAGAAACAACGTTAGGAGCGCGGAAAGATGCGGTTGGCCTTTTTCCAGTTGGCGATATTTGTTTACGGTGCGGCGCTGCACTCACAAACGGCCCCCGTGGCCGTACCGGCCGGTAACCTTCCAGCGCAGAAAATCGGACCGAACGATCTGTTGGCGGTGAGCGTGTATGGGGCGCCGGAGTTGACGCGTAGCGTGCGTGTGAGTGCCGCCGGGCAACTGCGCCTTCCGATGTTGCGCGATCCGATTGCCGCGGCGGGGAAACTACCGATGGACCTCGAGCTAAACATCGCGCAGGCTTTGCGCACACATGAAATTCTCGTCGACCCCGTGGTAACTGTGACCATCGTCGAATACTTCAGCCGCCCGATCAGCGTGATGGGAGCGGTGAGGAAGCCGACCACGTTTCAGGCAATTGGTCCGGTGACGCTGCTCGACGCGGTAACTCGCGCCGAGGGGCTATCGCCGGACGCCGGATCGGAGATTCTGGTCACACGGCGGCAGGAAGGTACGGGCGGAGCCAGTGTCTCGCTGGTGCAACGGATTCCCGTGAAGGGGCTGATTGATGCCGCCGATCCTGAGTTCAACATCGCTTTAAGCGGCGGAGAAGAGATCCGCGTTCCGGAGGCGGGCAAGGTGTTCGTCGTCGGCAACATAAAGAAACCCGGCGCCTACACGGTGAGCGATTCTTCCGACACGAGCGTCCTCAAGCTGCTTGCCTTGTCTGAAGGTCTGGCGCCGTTTGCCTCCAATACAGCCTACATTTTCCGGCGCGAAGGCACGAGCGGCGTAAAGAACGAAATCCCTCTGGAACTGAATAAGATCATGCAGCGCAAGGCTCCCGACATTCCACTTTTGGCCAACGACATCCTCTACATTCCCGACAACCGCGGGAAGCGCATCGGAGTCACGGCCCTCGAACGGATCGTCGGATTCGGATCGGCAACCGCATCGGGCGTTTTGATCTGGGGAGCTTCGCGCTAACCGGAAGCGCTCAGACACGGAATAGTGGAACCGATTGGAGCATTTGAGATGGCAGACGAACGCAACGAACGGAGCTTGATGGTCCCCGATTCCAGCCGCGGGCCCGGATTCGCGATGATGCCGTACAACGCCGGAACGCCGCTGCCCGAACCGGATGCGGACGGTTCCTCCATGCCTCTATCGCACTACCTGTGGGTGTTTAAAAGGCACCGCTGGAAGATGATCGCCTTTGTCCTGATCTGCTCCGCCGCTACGCTGCTGATCTCCACCCGGATCACACCTATCTATGAGTCGACCGCCACGATCGATGTCGACCGGCAGACGCCTCAGGGAGTCATCGGGCAGGAATCGGTGCGCAACACGATCAATGACTCGGACCAATTTCTGGCTACGCAGATCAAACTGATTCAATCGGACTCCGTGCTCCGTCCCGTGGCCGAGAAATACTCGCTGCTGGACAAGGATGTGCGGGCTGGTGAGGGTAATGCGGCGACGTCACACACTCGCGCCGGCGAAGCTCCGGTGCTTTTGCCCAACCTGAAGGTCGCGCGCCCGCCAAGTACGTATCTCTTGTTGGTCAGCTATCGTTCGGCGGAGCCTCAATTGGCCGCCGACGTCGCCAACGCCATTACCCACTCCTATCTCGAACACACATACAACATCCGCATCCGGTCCTCAGCCAGCCTGTCCTCGTTCATGGAGAAACAGTTGGAGGAACTGCGCGCAAAGATGGAGCGGTCCTCGATGGCCTTGTCGCACTTCGAGCGCGAGCTAAACGTGATCAATCCGGAGGAACGGACCAGTATCCTTTCCGCGCGGCTGCTGCAGTTGAATACGGAGTTCACCAATGCGCAGGCCGATCGAGTGCGCCGCGACGCCATGTACCAGTCGGTTAAAGGCGGCTCCATGGAAGCTCTTCAAACCTCGGCGCAGGGAGAGGATCTGCGGCGCTTGACGGACCGGCTCACCGACGCCCAAGAAAACTTCGTCCAGATCAAGGAGCACTACGGCGCGAATCACCCCGAATTCCGCAAGTCCTCGGCGAAGGTAACCGAAATTCAACGTGTGCTCGAAGCGACGCGGAAGAATATCCAGTCGCGAGTGGAAATCGAGCTGCAACAGGCGCTCAATCGCGAATCGATGCTGCAGAAGGAGGTCGGGTCGACGAAGACTGAACTGGACAAGCTCAACGCGCGCTCATTCGAGTACCAGGCGCTGAAACGCGAAGCCGAAGCCGACAAGAAGCTCTACGAGGAACTGGTGCGAAAGATCAAAGAGGCGGGCATCAACGCTGGATTTCAGAACTCCGCCGTACGACTGGCCGACCCGGCGCGTCCCGGATTTCTGCCCGTGTTTCCCAACGTGAAGCTGAATCTCGCGCTGGCGCTACTGTTATCCACCGTATTTGCCTTTGCGGCGGCCATCGTGAGCGATCTGCTCGACAACACGATCCGCGACCCCGAACAGGTTTTTCGAACGCTCAACACGGAAGTGATCGGCAGCCTGCCCGCCGTAAAGAACTGGAGAGGGCGTCTGGGACCTGCCTGGAATGGCGTGGATTCGACTGCGCTGGTGCGCGCAGCCGACCATCCCGAGGAGACGGTAGGCGGGTTCGACGAGGCCATCCGCACGCTGAGAAACTCGATTCTGCTTTCCGACGTCGACCGCCGCATTCGCTCGCTGTTGATCACCAGTGCCTCGCCGGGCGAAGGGAAGTCGACTATGGGCGTGCATCTGGCGATCACCCACGCCCAACAAGGACACCGCACTCTATTGGTCGACGGCGATTTGCGTCGCCCTAGCGTGCATAAGCGGTTTAACCTACCCGCCGGCAAGGGACTCAGTAACGTTCTGACGTCGGAGGAAGATTGGAAAAGCCTTCTGGTGACTCCGGAAGAGTTGCCGGGACTGCACATTCTACCGGCCGGTCCTCCCTCGCGCAAGGCGCCCGATCTCATTGGCCGCGGCTTGGAAGAACTGCTGCTGGAGGCGGGAGAGATTTACGATCTCATCATTCTGGACGCGCCTCCGCTGCTGGGTTTCGCCGAGCCCCTGCAGATGGCCTCGATCGTGGATGGAGTGATTGTCGTGACCCGGGCAGGCCAAACGGACCGCAAGGCGGTATCGACCGTACTGACGACATTGCGCCGGCTGCGGGCCAACGTGCTCGGCATTGTACTCAACGAAGTTCACCAGGAAATCAGCCCCAGTTACTACTATTACGGGTACTACAACAAGTACTACGCGGCACAAGGGAAAGCGTAGATTCGTACGCCAGCTGATAG
>DASRHX010000875.1:0-8319 GCA_035650295.1 Bryobacteraceae bacterium
CTACCAGTCCCGTTACCGTGCCGCGATCCCCCTGCGAAAAGGCCGCTGACGCACAAAGCATCAGCAGAGCAGCGAGTATTCCCGTGGAGAAAACCGACTTCACTTGCGTCGAAGCCGAATGTGATGGTTGAAATCCATGGCCAAACATAGAGTCCCTTCCCACAATGTGATTCAGAGCCTCGCCCGGCGCCGCGACGGCAGCGCCCTTCCGCTCCAAACATCATACCTTAAGGGTGAATCCTCGTCGTGTCAAGTCCGGGCAGCTTGCTTAGGCGTACGAAATTGACGGCGAGTACCTTTGGAACCGTGAACCATGCGAGCGGCAAATCTTCGACAGGTGCGGCTTGCTCGGTCGATAAGCTACATCAAGGCTATGATGTAGCCTCCCGAGAACGGGCCTCGATACGAAGCGATGTCCGTTCGAAGGCGATGTCGCTGATCGCTGGCGGGGGATCTGAGCTTGGCGCGGTTCCGGGATGCCAGGGCAGAGCGAGGAATCGGAGCGCCCAGCATAAAAATGCGCATTGCGATTTGAGTGCCCGGCGCCGCCAGAACCTCAATGTCCATGGTCGATCCACGGAAACCGGTTGAACAAAATCTGCCACAACCGCCGGAAAGATTCGTTGGTTTTCTGGTCCTGGTAGGCAGGATCCGCGGCGACCATCGGGGCTAACGCGCTTACCAGAAATGAGTCGCCACGATGCTTGGCAGACCGGACTTGCCGCGAATCACGTCGGTGGAGAGGATAATTTCCATGTTTTTGCGCTCCCAACCGTCTGGCGCCACACTTTTCAACTTGCGGAGCTCGTTTCCGCTGGTTAGAAACACACCCGCCGCCTCGGTTCCGAAGACTGTGATGCCCGCGGCGGTGACCACCATCTGCCCGGTCTTCGGATCCATCACACGGAGGACCAGAGCGTAGTCTTTCGTGAACTGGAGGAATGGCGTGGAGTAGTCGACTGACCAGTCGCGGTGGGGATTTTCGCTGTCCCGAATGACGACCCTGCGGTTCGCCGTACGCTCGACCGAAAACCGCCGTTTCCCGACCAGCCGTTCTGTCCAGTCGTTATTGAACAGACCGATGAGCACCGCGGAACTTCCTTGTAGATCGGCAAATGTCACTTCCGATTGCGAACCGATGCGATACGGTTTGCCCCGGGCGTGCAGTAACCCGGCAAGTCGCGAGAGTGTGGTTGCATCGGCGATGTGCATCGCTTGGGAGCGCAGCCGATGGAAGTCCCCCAGTGTAATAGGGGGTGCATCCGGGGGAGTGGTGTAGCGCTGGCCCTGTTCCAGGTTTCCCACGCACAGGAGAACTTGGTGCGAAGACGAAAGTACGGGCCGCCAAAACGCGTCCAGCGGATCGCTAGCGCGGGAGGACGCCGACGAAATTGCAATGATCGCGATCACTAGCACCGCCGCGGTCGCCGTCCCGGCGTACATGACCCACCGGCCATGGATGACGCCATTGCCCGGGCGCGCTGCTGCAGCAACCTCGGGTTCCGGAATGGGTACCGGACGCAGGCCATTATCCGGCGCCGCATGCTCGGCGGGGATGCGAAACAGGGGCACGTAGGAGCCGAGTTGTAGCTCGATCCGGATTCCGGCGGCATCGCTTCCCTGGTAGTATTGCGCGAGCCGCTTCCGGATCTCGGCCACGGCGCTTCGAACCACATGGTCGGCCGCGGTGTCGTAGTCCGGTGGCCGCCCAAACACTTCGACTCCAATCGTCCGTTCTTTCAGTTGCTCCGCGCGCCCCTCGAGCGTTTGCACGACGACATACCGGAGCACGCTCGCGTATCGCTTGCTGTTCCGGAACACCGAACTTGCCAACACGCTCTCGAGGTGGCTGATAATCGGCCCGCGCATTTCCTCCGCAGACCGGGGAGAAGCACCGATTTCCTCACTCCGCGTGGCCACGATCCTAGGCACTTGGTGGCTGGCCATCGTCCTCCCTTGAAGTCGCAGAAAAGTCTATCACGTCGGCGGTATGAGGGGGATAAGCCGGAGCCGGGCACAGGCTCATAATCATGCCGTAGTCAGGCGAGATGTGACAGCGCACGTACCGTCACGTGCTTGAAACTCCGCCGGAGCCATCTTAATCTTGGCCGAACTCAACACCCATCAAGTCATGGATACGGTCAGCCTCGGTCTATCACGTCGGACGTTGGTGACCGGCGTCACAATGTCGACCGGTGTCGGGTTCGCCCAAGATCCTCAGCTCACTGCGCGACAGGTGCTCGATCGGATCAAGACAAATGTCGGCGTTCCGTGGCGGCAGCAGACCGTGGACAATATCATCGCCGGCACTGCGGACACCCCGGTAAAGGGGATCGCGACGACGATGATGGCGACGCTCGACGTGATCCAGCGCGCCTCGGCCGCCGGCTTGAACATGGTGGTCACCCACGAGTCCACCTTCTTCTCACACCAGGACACGGTGGCAGGATTGCAGATGGACGAGACTTATCGTTACAAACTCGATTTCCTCGACCGGAACGGCATGGTTGTGTTCCACTTCCACGACCACTGGCACGCCCGGCGTCCGGATGGGATCGCCGCCGGCATGAGCAGAGAACTCGGCTGGGATAAAAACGCCGATCCGGACAACCCACGTCTGTTTTCATTTCCGGGCGTTCCCCTCGCGCGCCTGTCCAGAGACATACAGTCCAAACTCCAGATACGGACCATGCGCGTACTCGGAGATCCAAAGCTTGCCGTTCGCCGTGCGATCGCCAGTTGGGGCTACGCCAGCCAGATACCGGCGATGAGGCTGATTTCCCGGCCTGACGTCGATGCGCTCGTCGTCGGAGAGACACGCGAATGGGAATTGGTTGAGTATGTGCAGGACATGATCGCCTCAGGCCAAAAGAAGGCGCTCCTAGTTCTTGGTCATGTTGTGTCCGAGCAGGCGGGCATGAAACTTTGTGCCGAATGGCTAAAGCCGTTCGTCCCCGAAGTCCCCATCCAGTTCATCGCAGCCAGCGAGCCATTCTGGCTTCCGGATCATCCCGGTGCGTGACATCGGCAGCAAAGAGAGAAGGAGTACGCCGTGAAAGCCAGTAAATCAGTTCGATTGTCTGGTCTAGCCATTCTGTTGCCGAGGTTGACTTGGGCTTTTCAGGCGGCGCCAGCACCGGCAGGGCCAGCGCAACTCACTGCGGCGCAAATCGCCATGCGGGAAGCGTCTCAACAGGACCGCCAGAAAATGCTCGACCTGCTGAACATCAAAACGCTTCGGAACCCTGTGGACGCCCGAAATCCTCTGGCCGTCCATCCGGCCAACTGGGACGAGTCCAAAGCGAATCCATACTCCAGGCTTCCCGATCCTCTGTTGCTAAAGAGTGGCAAGAAAATCAAAACATCGAAGGAATGGTGGGAGCAGCGGCGCGGAGAGATCGTTGAGGATTTCGACCGTGAAGTCTACGGCCGCGTGCCCCCAAACACACCGAAGGTGAAATGGGAAGTCACCAGTACGAGGCTGGAGAAGGACGGCGATGCCGCGGTGACCGTTAAAGAGGTTGTGGGTCACGTCGACAACACCAGCTATCCCCAAGTCTCCGTCGATATCCAACTGGTTCTGGTAACGCCGGCGAAAGCCTCTGGTCCCGTGCCGGTGATTGTGGAGTTCAGCGGCCGAGGGTTTGGCGGTGGACGCGGACCGGCCGGGGCTGGGCCGGCGGCCACAGCTTCCCAACCGCAAGGACCGAGTTGGCAGCAACAGGTATTGGCCAAGGGCTGGGGGTACGCGCTGTTGTCGCCCGCCAGTATTCAAGCAGACAACGGCGCCGGACTGACCCAGGGCATCATCGGTCTGGTCAACAAAGGCCAACCGCGCCAACCCGAAGGCTGGGGCGCGTTGCGGGCCTGGGCCTGGGGCGCCAGCCGAGCGCTGGATTATCTGGAAACCGACAAATCCGTAAATGCGAAGAAAGTCGGGATCGAAGGCGTTTCGCGATATGGTAAGTCCGCCTTGGTCACCATGGCATACGACCAGCGATTTGCGATCGCCTTTATTGGTTCTTCGGGCGAGGGCGGCGCCAAGCTGCATCGGCGGAATTACGGAGAGCCGGTCGAGAACGTAGCCGCAGTAAGCGAATATCACTGGATGGCCGGTAACTTCCTCAAGTACGCCGGCCCGCTGACCTGGGACGACCTGCCTGTCGACTCACACGAACTGATTGCGCTTTGCGCTCCCCGTGCGGTGTTCATCAGCGCCGGTGTCTCCACGCCGCCTCCTGGAGACGGTTGGGTGGATCCGAAAGGTAGTTTTCTTGCGGCTGCTGCCGCCGGACCGGTTTATCGGCTTCTGGGAAAGAAGGACATGGGTACAACGGAGTTTCCGCCCGTCGAGAGAGGTTTGATGGACGGCGAAATCTCGTTCCGCCAACACGCCGGAGGGCACACGTCCGGGCCGAACTGGCCGACATTTCTCGCATTCGCGGAGCGGTATTTCAAGTCCGGCTCATAGCGAAGCCGGGTTGCGTTGGGCCGCCCGGCGCGTGGGGCGCGGGGCGGGAGTCGAGGCTGTACATTTCTTTGGTGGGAGGGGTCATGGTCAGAAATAGAATCTTTGCGATTGTCGCGGCGGTTACCGCTCTGACGGCGGTAGCAGTGGCACAGACCGGAGTGGGACAGATTCAAGGCACAGTCGCGGACGCGACCGGCGCCGTGCTGGCGGGGGCGGCGATTACGTTGGAACAGCCGCAGACAAACGTCAAGTTCGAGACGAACACGAGCGATGTGGGCTTCTATATTTTCCCATCGTTGCAATCCGGGGAGTACCGGCTGGCGGCGAGCGCACCCGGCATGCAGCGCTGGCAAGGGAACGTGAACCTGAACGTCGGCCAGCGGGCCGTCGTGGACGTGTCCATGCATGTGGCGCGTTCGGCCGAGCAGATTACCGTGATGGGCGACGTCACGCCGCTCATCACGACGTCGGCTCCCACCGTCGCAACCACGGTAGAACGCGCCCGCATTGAGCAACTACCGCTCAACAGCCGGCAGATTATGAACCTCCTTACGGTGACCGTACCGGGATTGGAAGGCAGCGTGGCGCAACCACGCGTTTACGGCTTACGCGATTCGGCGATGGAGCTGCTTCAGGACGGTGTGAATCTTCAGGACCGGAACACCGGGTCGATGCAATCCCGTCCACCGGGCCTCGATACCGTGCAGGAGTTCCGGGTGGAAACCGCCGTGTCGAGCGCCAAGCTGAATCGCCCCGCCAGCGTAATCCTCACCACGCGCAGCGGCAACAACGAGTTTCACGGCTCGGCGTTTCTGACGGGGCGCAATAGCGGATTCGGTGTCGCACGCCAGCGTCAAGACACGTTCGTCAAGCCTCCACCGCTGGTCCGGAACGAATTCGGCGTTTCGGCTGGCGGACCAGTGTACCTGCCCAAGGTCTATAACGGTCGGAATCGCACGTTCTTCTTTGCGGCCTGGGAGGAGTTCCGGCTGCGGCAATACACCAGCACCGGGTCGGCGGTTTGGACCGAAGCGATGCGCCGCGGCGATTTCAGCGCATTGTCCGATTCACAGGGACGACGCATCACGCTGTACGACCCCTGGTCTGTCGGCGCAGGCCCGAATTACACGAAGGTTCCGTACGTGAACAACCAGCTTCCGTCCGCCCGGCAGAGTCCGCTTTCCAAGTACATCTTCGGAGTGACGCCTCTTCCGACCGCTCCGAATGTGAACCCCGTCGTCGAGTCCAATTACTTCGGACCTGCTCCCAATTTGCAGGACACCCGTACGTTCACCATTCGCGGGGATCATCGCGTGAGCGACCGCGACACGGTTTTCGGGCGCTATTCAAAAGGACTCAACGATCAGGTAACCCGCCGCGCCTTCAATACCGGCGGCCATCCGATTACTTTGGACGGATACTATAACCGCGAGACCTACTACGAGAACTCGCACACAGGCATGGGCTCATGGACACACACGTTCAGTCCCACATTCTTCGTCGAGACAGTCGGCACGTTGTCGAGGATCGATTGGCAGTATAGTCTCAACCAGCCGACCGCTCAACAAGATATCTCTGCTCAGTACGGAACCCCGAACCCGTTCAACGTAAACGGCGCGCCCTACATCATTAACGCCGGATACGGCAATACTCAGTTGCATGGGATTGTGCCACGCCGGCAGTTCACCAAGATCTTCAGCGTCGAGCAAAACTACACCTGGGTGAAAGGAAACCACCAACTGGAATTCGGCGGCCGCTATCGCGACGAAATCCTAGATACCATTCCCGACCGGCCCAATCAGTCGACACTCTCTTACGCCAGCTTGGCTACCGCGATCTACAATCCTTCTACAGGCTCTTCCTGGGGCGCTCAGGCGCTGACTGGCGACAACGCCGCCAACTTCTTCCTGGGAATCGCCGATTCCTACTCGCAGCAGCGTCCTCCTGGCAACTACGACATGACATCGAAGGACATTTCCGGCTACCTGCAGGACAACTGGAAGGTGCGGCCCGACCTGAGCCTGAATTTTGGAGTGCGCTGGCAATACTTGGGACCGTATCTGGACTCCAATGGCGTGACCTCCGTGTTCGACTTCGCAACCAGAAGTCTCGTCAGAAACGTCACGACACAGCAATTGATCGATACGGGCTATACGACCAAGCCGATTGCCGACGGGTACGCGGCGCTTGGCGTGAAGTGGACGACGCCGGACAAGGTCGGTTTGCCATCCAGTCTGATCTCGTCCAAGAAGCGAGACATCGCTCCTCGCGTGGGTGTGGCGTACAGCCCGCGCGTTCGGGGCCGCAGCTTCGTAATCCGCGGCGGCTACGGCATGTACTACTTCCCCGTGCCAGCCAGAACTTTTAACGGGCAGCGCAGCAACGCACCGCTGCAGGGGTCGTATAGCCTCAGTTGGAACAACGCGGCGCAGACCGTGGATGGACTGGCGAACGCGCTGCTCCGGCACGCTCCCACGGTCATCAGCGGCGTGAACTCGGCGAACGTGCTAGACATCAGTCAGCCTCCCACGGTTCTGCCTGGAGAGACGATCAACTCCCTGGCTGGCGACCTACCGACATCCAAGGCACATGAATGGAACCTGACGCTCGAATTCGAGGTCATGAAAGACACCGTCGTGCGCGCGGGCTACATCGGGACCGCCGGCCGCAACAACGAGGGCATGGAGCAGTTCAACACGAATCCGATCAGCAACTACGTCTGGTTCGTGACTACAGGTCAGCCGCTGCCGCAGGGGCTGTATGCAAACACCGCGCGCCGCGCCTACGACCAGACGGTCTATGGCGATATCAACGTCTACGGCAAACGCGCGTTCTCAAATTTCTCCGGAGTTCAATTGGAGGCCGAACGGCGTTTCAGCCGGGGACTCGCGTTCCAGGTGTTCTATCTCATGAGCAATGCTCTGTCGGCCGGCAATATTGCCTCTCAAGGCGGGGGAGCCTTCAACAATTCGATTATCCTGCCGGACCGCTTTCTCCCAGGCGCAATGCCAGCCGACGAGGACGACCGCCTGCGGTTTTATCGCTACGCGAGGGATACAACGATTCCCAAGCATCGTGTTCGCTGGAACTGGCTCTACGACCTGCCGATCGGCCGAGGCAAAGCCGTGCTCGGCGGCGCCGGATCGTGGCTCGACCGCGTGGTGGGCGGATGGCAGATCGCCGGTTACGGTACCACTCAAAGCCGTTATTGGAGTCTGCCCACGACCAACTGGGGCGTTCTGGGGAAGGCGGAGATTTATGGGACTAAGTATCCCATCGAGGATTGCCGCAGCGGCACCTGTTTTCAAGGGTATCTCTACCACAATGGGTATTTGCCGGAACATCAGATCAACGTTGCGGGCGGTATCCGCGGAGTTCCCTCCAACTACACGCCATCGAACGTGCCAGTCAATCCGGCCCGGCCCACTGGGACCGTGGACAACAACTTCAACAACACGAACAACGTCTTCGTGCGCCTGAACAACGGCACAAACCAGTTGGTTGCCTTGGATACAGGGCTGCATCCGTGGCGAAACCAGGCCATGCCGGGGCCGTGGCTCACCAACGTCACCGGCAGTGTCTTCAAAACGGTCGCGATCGCCGAGCGCGTCTTCCTTCGCCTCAATGTGGACGCGTTTAATTTATTCAATCAGCCGGGTATGCCTCTCCCGGGAGCCGACGGTCTCCTCAGCCTGCGCACTTCGGCGCAAGCCGCACGCGTTCTGCAATACACCGCGCGCCTGACCTGGTAAGTACCTGCCCGCACTGTGTTCCCGACGCTGAGGAGGTCTAGTTACAGGCTTGCGTTCCAAACAAGACCATCCATACCATTTGGTGAGTCGCGGCTT
>DASRHX010000876.1:0-15810 GCA_035650295.1 Bryobacteraceae bacterium
GCTAGGCGCTGTCATCGTCGTCCCCTTCGGCGGGCGGCGGCGCTTCGTTCACACGGCATAACGCGGGCAGATAGCAGCGCCCGCATACCTTCGCGCTCTTGGGATCAACAACAGCGAAGCCCTCACGATATTGCTCAGCGAGCCCTCCCAACACGTGTTTCCAATCCGCAACGCGCCGCGCGATCGGAACGGCTGTTGGTTTGACCCTGGGCAGGACGCCGGCATCGTCGGCCACACCTTTGAATCGCACCTCGGAGCGTTTGAGTTGGCCGAAGGCAAGGGCGGCGATGGGCTTGTCCGTCGAGATCGCATAAAGGGGCACCTGCGGATCGTCCGGACGTTCGCCCTCCCACGCGCTCGGCGGCGGCGCTTTGCTCTTGTAGTCGATCAGCACCAGCCGCCCATCGTCGAGTTGATCCTGACGGTCATAGCGCGTCGTCAGTTGCATGCCGCCGATTTCGACACGGCGCCTGGCTTCGCTGCCGATCACCGTGAAGTTGGCTTCGCGATCACGTTCAACATCCATCCACAGCGCGAGCAATCGTTCGAGACGCTTCTGCTCCACTTCGCGCACACGCAGGTCGAATGGCTCGGTGAGGGTCTCGCTACAGTCTTGAATGGCGCGTCGAACGGAAGCGCGAATGATCGTGGCGAGTGCATCGCCGGAGATCGCCTTCAACGTCGCGAGATCCTTCAACTGGCGCCAGCAATTGTTGATCGCCGCATGAAGAATGATTCCGCGCTCTTGAGCCGAAAGGCCTAGCTCCGTTTCCGGAAACTCGCGCGCCTCCAGCCGGTATATCGCAAAGGAACGGAACGGGCATTGCGCCTGATCGCGCAGCAGCGAGGACCCACCTTTTGCAAGGCCCGCCTCATAAGCCGGACCTCGCCAATCCTCGACACACTCGTCGGGCGCGCGATCATACGATTGGAGGGGAGTGGCGTCCGCCGGCTGGAACGCTCCCGCGATGAGCGGAGTTGGCAACAGAGGCTCTTCGCCGTCGGCTCGCGGATAGGTGATAGTGAGTTCCGGCGCGGTTTGAAGCAGCAAGTTCGTCGCCCTCCTCGAACGCTCCAGCCACAGCTCCGGAACGGATCGAGGGAGACGGGCGGCACGTTGCAAGGAGATCGGCACCAGCGCGAGCGGCTGGATTGGCGGGGGCCACGCACGGTCGTGAAAACCAGCTAACCAAGCTGCGTCGAAGCGTTCGCCGAGGGCTTCATGCGCGCCGAGCAATTGAAGCGGCTCTCCGAGATCTTCCACCTGAAACACCTGGTCGTAAACAATCGACGAGAGATGCTCTCTAGCTTCGCGAGCATTCATCGGACCGGTGATCGCGTCCAGCGACGCCAGATCCGACAGCGCATCCTGCAGCGATTCAATCATCTGATACTCAGTGCTATCGGGTTCAATGCCGGGCCAACCGAAATGCCGGAAGAGCTTCGAAAACTGCCGCGCCCAACGGCTGGGCGATTGCTGCGCAGGTAACTCGCGGCGGATAGCCTCCCACTGCACGAGCAAACCCGCGAGGATCGGCATAGTCGCTGCCGCCAGTTGCGTCAACGAAACGATGGCGCGGCCCCGCTCACGCAGTTGTAGTGAATGCCACGCGCGCGCGATGCGCTCCTCCCGTGCCCCGGCGAGATACGGGGACAGCAGTATGCCTGTGGCAGTTTCCAGCGAGAGGCGTGGTTCTGTCAGTTCGGCGATGCGCAACGCAGACTGAATGACGCCCGCGGCGGCAAGTGGCCGGCCAAGCGACAAGTGATACGGCGGTGGAACTGCATTGGCCTGGCCGGACCGCGGAAACACGCGCGAAAGTACAGCCTCCCATGGCTCCCGGACGGGAGCAAGGTCGGGCACAATGATTGCCAAACGTTGGGCTGGATTCTCGCGGAGCCGTTCGCGCGCCCATTCGGCGGCAGCACGCATTTCCTCCTGCGGGTTGGGATACGAAACAAGCGCTGGATCCGCCGCGGACTCTCGTGGTGGATTGTATTCCACGATGCGCGATCCGGCGTTCGCGAGTGCGTCGAAGAGAGCTTCCTGCCGTGGCGTGCGGTCCAGCATTCCCGCAAGGAAGATCGTGGCCGGCGCTTGAATCTGCCCTTTCGCGAAACCGTCGATGAGCGCTTGCGGGAGTTGCACGCGCGACTGTATGCCTGCTTTGCGGCAGTGGCGAAGAAAGTCGCGCGCCCACGAGCGAAACACGGCGGTGTCTTCGATCAGATCCCACGCCGCGTCGCGCATGGGGAGTTGCCATTCGGCGATTGTGGCCCATGTGGATGCCGCTTGTTCAGCCGCTTGCTGCAGGTTCAGAATGGAATCGGCTTGCGGCGAAGATTCGATCACCTGACGCCATAGCTGCCTCTCCTGCCTCGCGCTGAGCCAGATAGGAGAGGCGCTCGCCGACGCCAGCACATTATTCGATGCGCAGCGGTCGTACCAGGCCGCGAGCGTCATCACTTGCGGCGTCGGCCACCGCCTCAGGCCGCGACCCTGCTGTGTCTGCGCGTAGGCGTTAGTCAGGAACCGTGCCAAGCGTGCCGTGCCCGCGAGGCAGAGCGCCCCATGCTCAAGCGCGTCGGCGAGTTCCGGCGGCAGCGCCACGTCGCGGCGGCTCAGCTTGCGGCGACCATGGAGCGCAGAAACCGCGCTCCCCGCGGGATGGCCGCCAACTCGTCCTCGGTGCCCTCGTACACGAGGCTGCAGTAGCCGTTGTAATGAACGCCGCGAAGGATGTTAAACACGCGATTGTAGTCGATGTACTTCTCGCGGCCTTGCGCGTCCACCTCATAGAGCTTGGTGCGCACGAATGGGGCAAGCGGGGCCACTTGTTCCAGGCTGCGATAGTAGGTGTCGTAGGTGTGGCCGGCCTGCTTGGGACCGCGGGGGCCGTCGCGGCCCGTGAAGTGCCCCGTGTCGAGCACAAGCGCGAAGTTGGGATGGTTGATTTCTTTGTGGAAGCGCAGCATGTCATCGCCAGTAGATGTGAGGCCACTGTGGTTTTGCAGCGCCACTACCATCCCTATGTCGGCGCCCACCTCCGCGCAACGGCGCAACGCATCGGCGCTGTACTTGAACGCCTCTTCGGTCCGCTCGGGCGACGGCGCGCTACCGACGAACACGCGAATCAGGGGAGCACCGAGATACAACCCGACTTCCATGGCCACGCGCGCTTTCTCGAGCTCGGCAGGAATTTTCGAGGCGTCGCGGGCGAACTCGGTGGAGACGGGAAAACTCGGAATCGACATGCCGTTGTCAAGACAAGCCCGGCGTAACTGTTTCAGGTAGGCGCGGTCAAACCGGGGCAAGTGGTTCATGTGCAAATCAACCCCATCCAGGTTCAGCGCGCGGGCTGTCTTGATGAAGCTGAGCAAGTCCATCTTGCCCGCCCTGAACTGATTTTGGTAGCTGAGAGACAGGCAACTGAGTCGCATCATGGCGGCGGCACTTTCTCCTTTCGAGTCTCCACACTCTATCAGAGTTCATTGGGCGCGAGAGGTTAGTTGCAAGACATTATCGCGTTGACTGGGCTTTCCTGCTTTCCATACCCTGAGGATTGGATTCAATGGCAATTTGGGCACGCATTAGTGGATTGATTTTGCTGTGCGCCGGCTGCGGGTTCGGGCAGTTGGCGCTCACGCTGCAAGACGCGCTCGACCGCGCGCTGAGCACGCACGGATTGCTGGCTGCCGGGCAGAACCGCGTCGGCGCCGCCGAGGGATTGCAGCGCCAGGCCGGCTTGATGCCGAATCCTAGACTGGTTCTGCAATTGGAGAACGTACGCCCGTACGGCAATCCGGCGTTTCAATTCAATCGCGACACGGATCAGTTCGCCTATCTCCAATACATGTTCGAAACTGCCGGCAAACGCGGACTGCGCGGGGAGGTTGCCGCTGCTGTCGTGGGGCGCGCCGAGATGGAGCGTGAGATGCTCGCCGCACAGATTCGCGCGCGTGTGAAGTTGGCCTACTGGCAAGCAGCCGGCGCCGCGCAGATTCAGCGATGGCTCGACGAGGACTTCAACCGCTTCGGCGAGGTCGTGCGATACCACGAAGTGCGCGTCAAGGAAGGCGCCACGGCTGAATCGGATTTGTTGCGGGTACAACTCGAAGCCTCGCGCCTACGACTTTCGGCCAGCAACGCGCGTCTGGCAGCCGAACGCGCGCGAATCGATCTGCTGCGCGAAATGGGGCAGAGGGAGTTCCCGGAGCTGATCTTTAGCGACTCGATCGAGACCATCCGACCCGAGATCACCGAGGTGGCGGAATCGGCATTGGAGCGCCGCAGCGAGGTAAAGTTGGCGCGGCAGATTCAACTCGCGGCGCAACGTCAGGCCAGGCTTCAGGAAGCCCTGTCGAAGCCCAACGTCGACGTTCTGCTCGGGTACAAGCGCACGGCCGGACTGGACACAATGCTTGCCGGTGTACAGATGGAGTTGCCGATGGCGAATCGCAATCAGGGCAACTTGAGCGCAGCGCTTTCCGAAGTGAAAGTTGCGGAATCGAACCTCGCCGCCGTGGAGGCGGTCGTTCGCGCCGAAGTGGAAAGCGCGCGCCGCTCGGTCGCCATTCGTAAGACGCAGGTTGATTCGATTCTCAGCGCCATGCGTGCGCAGTCGAGCGAATCGCAGCGCATTGCCGACGCCGCATATCGCGTGGGAGGCGTCGAACTGCTGCGCCTCCTGGATGCCGAACGCGCGCGAATCGAGACTCAGATCTTGTATTACCAGACTCTGAGCGAATACCAACAGGCCGTCTCCTCATTGGAGACAGCATTGGGAATCCTGTGAAACGAACAATACTGCTGCTGCCGATGCTGCTTGCGGGAACGTCCTGCAACCGCGCCCCAGAACCCGCGGCGCCGCAAACGGCACACGCGGAAGCTAACGTCGGCCCGCCTCGCGAGCGAGACACGGTCAGCGTGGACGAGACGATGGCGGGCGAGGGCTGGATCGGCGTGGAGGAGGTTCGCGAGAGGACTACGGCCGAGTTCGTGCGCACAACGGGGCGGCTCGCCACACACGAGGACTCCACATGGAGGGTCGGCTCAATCGCCGCCGGAAGGATCATTCGTATCCTAGTGAAGCTCGGCGACCGTGTTGTTCCGCAACAGGTGCTGGCCCGTATGCACAGCCACGACGTGCATGAGGCGCGGGCCGAGTATGCAAGGGCGAAATCGGAACTGGCGCGTTCGAAGGCCACGCTTGCAATCTCGGAGCGCGCGCGTGACCGGGCGAAGAAGTTACTCGATCTGAAGGCCGGCTCGCTCGATCAATTGGAGCGCGCCGAAGCGGAGGCCTTAGCAGCGCAGGCGGCAGTGCGCGCGGCCGAAGTGGACTTGCGGCGAACCATGACGCATTTGATCGAAAACCTGCAAATCAATCCCGAAGAACCGGACGACCACCTTCCAGGCGATAACCTTCACGACGAGGATCTGGTGCCCGTCAAATCGCCGGGCGCGGGAGTTGTGTTGCGCCGGCTGGTGACCGAAGGGAGTGTGGTTAGCGCTGGCCAGGAATTGATTGTCGTGAGCAATCTCAACCGGCTGCGGCTGATCGCCAGTGCCGGCGAGCAACATCTGCCCTCAATTCGCGTCGGGGCAACGGCGCGAGTGGAGGTTCCCGCCCTCGCGGGCCGCGTGTTTTCCGGGCGAGTCGACCGCATCGGCGAAGAGATGGACCCGCAAACGCGCACTGCGGAAGTGTGGATCACAATTGCCGCCGCTGGGCATACGCTGAAGCCGGAAGGCTACGCAAATGTCGAGATCGCCACTGGCGGGTCGCGTCCGGGCATCCTCATCCCCAGCGATGCAGTGCAGGACATTCAAGGCGCGCCCTCGGTATTTGTGGAGGCGGGCGCTCGCAAATATGCCGTGCGTCCTGTCTCGCTCGGCGAAAAGAGCGGGACGCGAGTGGAAGTGAAGCAGGGGTTGCGGCCGGGTGAGCGAGTAGTGGTGAAAGGAAGTTTCCTATTGAAGTCGCAACTCTTGAAGTCGACTCTGGAGTCGGAGTAGACCGCCCGGATGCTGCAAGCGTTGATCGATTTTCATTTGCGTCATCGGGCATTGGTGTTCTTCGGGTTGCTCGCGGTAATCGTTTGGGGCGCGTGGACGATGGTTCGGCTTCCAATCGAAGCGTTCCCGGACATGACGAACAACCAGGTGGTAGTGCTCACCGAATGCAGCGGCGTGGCACCGCAGGAAGTAGAACAACTCGTTACCTATCCGCTCGAGACCGCGCTCATGGGAATTCCCAAAACGCAGGCGATCCGGTCCATTTCGAAGCTCGGCCTTTCGATGATCACGCTCGTGCTTGACGATGACGTTCCCACGTACTTTGCGCGGCAACTGGTGCACGAACGCTTGCAGGAGGCGCGATCGCGAATCCCAGCGGGATTGGAGCCCACGCTGGGACCTGTTGCGACAGCATTCGGCGAGGTACTGCAATACACCGTCGAGGGCGGAGGCCTAAGCGCGCGCGAACTGAAAACGCTGCACGACTGGCAAATCAAGAACCAGTTGCGAACCGTGCGAGGCGTGAGCGAAGTGAACACGTGGGGCGGCGAAACCGCGCAGGTGGAAATTCGCGTGGATCCAGCGAAGCTGCGCTCGTACGATCTCACATTGCGGGAAGTGTTCAACCGTATCCGCGAGAACAACGAAAACTTCAGCGCTGGTTTCATCGAGCATGCCTCCGAGCAGTACACGGTACTGGGCATTGGCCGCGCGAAGCAAGCGTCCGAACTGGCGAACATCGTTTTGCGCGCGAGCCGTGGCACTCCCTTGATGTTGCGCGACGTGGCCGACGTTGGCGAAGGCGCGACGTTGCGGCAGGGAGCGACGCTCAAAGGCGGAAAGGGCGAGACCGTCTCCGGCATGGTCATCATGCTCAAGGGCGAGAATGGGCGCGACGTGATCGCACGCGCGAAGGAGCGAATCGCGAGCCTGAGTCTGCCAAAGGGCGTTCGCTTGATTCCTTTTTATGACCAGTCGGCCGTGATCGACGGTACGCTCGCCACAGTCGAGAAGAACCTGTTGGAAGCGGGCGCGCTGGTGATTCTGGTATTGCTTCTCTTCCTCGGAAACATACGGGCGGCGCTGATTGTGGCCATGGCGATTCCGGTGTCGATGTTAGTGGGTTTCATAGGCATGGCCGCTTTCGGCGTTACGGCGAATTTGATGAGCCTCGGCGCCGTGGACTTCGGCATGATTGTCGACGGGGCGGTGGTGATGGTGGAGAACTCGGTACGGCGTCTGCATCGCCGGCCAGGCGAGGAGGTCACGGATTCCACTGAGCGCGTGCGGGAAGCGGCTTTCGAAGTGGGGCGGCCTATCACCTTTGCCGTCGGCATCATCATTGCCGTATATCTACCCATCCTTTTCCTGGAAGGGCTCGAAGGAAAGATGTTCCGTCCGATGGCGATCACGGTGTGCAGCGCGCTCGTAGGCTCGCTCGCCTATGCGTTGTTCATCGCGCCCAGCGCGGCAGCCGTGCTCCTTTCGAAAGGCGTCGTTGAACATGCGGGTGGGTGGTTCGAGCGCGTGCTGAAGGGTTATCGCGCGGTCCTGCGCGTCGCGATCCGGCTTCGCCTAGCGGTGCTGCTGGCGAGCCTTGCCGTGGTGATCGCGGCTCTCTATTCCCTTGCGCTTATCGGGTCGGAGTTCATGCCGCGATTGGACGAGGGCTCGATTCTAATCACAACCCGAAAGCTTCCGGGCATCGCGTTGACGGACTCGGTGAATTTGAGCCTTGAGGTGGAAAAGAGGTTGCTGAGCTTCCCCGAAGTCGCCGGCGTGATCAGCAAACTGGGCAGGCCCGATCTCGCCACCGAAGCGATGGGGGTCTACGAGGCAGACGTCTACGTGCAACTCAAATCAGATGCTTCGCTTCGAGGCGCCGCCAAGGAAGACCTGATTGTCCGGATGTCGAAGCGGCTAGAAGAGATTCCCGGCGTCGGCTACAACTTCACGCAGCCGATGGCAATGCGGCTCGATGAAGTGATCTCCGGTATTAAAGCCGACTTGGCACTGAAGATTTTCGGCGAAGATCCGGCGGTGCTCAATCAGGTCGGCGAGCGCGCGCTGCGCATACTCTCGAGCATTCCCGGTTCGGCCGATGCGCAACTGGAGATCACCACCGGCGTGCCGGAGTTGCGCATCATTGTGGATCGCGCGGCCGTGGCGCGTTATGGCTTGAACGTGACGGATGTCGAACAGGTTGTGCGTGCGGCCGTGCAGGGCGAGCCGCTCAGCGAACTGGTAATTGGCCAGCGGCGCATTCCGGTGGTCGGGAAGGTCCTCAGCGGAGGAGTGCGGGATCCCGAGACGTTGGCGGCGCTGCCGCTTCATGCGCCCGCGGGCGAACGAATTCCCCTGGGCCGCGTGGCGAACGTGATGGTCACGCGCGGCGCGGAGGTGATTTCGCGCGAGGGAGGCCAGCGCCGCATCGTCGTACAGTCGAACGTGCGAGGCCGCGACCTGGGCAGTTTTGCCTCCGAAGCGCAGCGCCGCGTCGCTCGCGAATTGCAAGTCCCTCCCGGCTACTCCATTGATTGGGGAGGCCAGTTTGAGAATCAGGAGCGCGCGATGAAGCGGTTGGCGCTGGTGATTCCGCTTTCGCTAGCCATCATCTTCGGCCTGCTGTATGCAACGTTCCATTCGTTTCGGCAGGCGGCACTGCTGATCCTCATCGTGCCGTTTTCGCTGGTGGGAGGCGTGGCGGCACTCTGGCTGCGAGGCATGAACCTGAATCTCTCCGCACTCATCGGTTTCATCGCGCTTTCGGGGGTTGCCGTGTTGAACGGAATCGTCATGGTGAGCGCCATCAACCGGCTGCGCTCAAGTGGTCATGCGATGGATCACGCCGTACTGGAGGGTGCTGCATCGCGTCTGCGTCCGGTGTTGATGACCGCGCTGGTGGCCAGCTTCGGCTTCGTCCCCATGGCGCTTTCCCAATCGACAGGCGCCGAAGTGCAGCGCCCGCTGGCGAGCGTCGTCATCGGAGGCCTCGTCAGTGCAACGGCGCTCACGCTCATCCTGCTTCCAGTGCTCTACCCTTCGTTCAGCCGCAACGCCCCGCGCGACTAGTCGGGGAATAGTGGGCCAGTCTCGAGGGTGATCGTGCGCGAAGATTCGCGCTCGGTGACGGTGAGTTTCGCGCCGTCATAGCTTACCTTGGCCGTGCCACGATAGGCGGCCGGAATCTTCGCAAGGAATGCTGCATAGGAGCGCGTCGCCGAAGCGCTCGCATCAAGGTAGCCGTAGAGCCGCCGGCCGAAAATGCGGTGCTTGGCGAGAAGTGTCTCGAAAGGCTGGTGAAGTCCAGTGGTGCCAAATTCCAGCCCGCGCGCCGTAGGTTTGCCCTTCTCCGCATTGCGCCAGATGTTCAACCACGGGTACTCGCGCACGCGCCAAAGATACCCGATGAGTAAACCTTTGGATGGCGAAGCCGCAGTCACCCAGCCGTGCTCCTCGTCAATGACGAAGGAAACGACGTTGGGGTTGTGGTCGCCGGCGAGGCGGCGCAGATCGACTGTGCGGCCTTCCTGTAGCGCCTGCGGCCACCATACGGGCGGTTCTTCGGGATTGGGCATCGGGCTCGATTGCATGAAGCCCTTGCGCGCATTGGAATCCACCAAAGTCGTCTCATCGAGGAACGGCGGGGCAATGCTGGGATGCTGGACGAGGTTGTACATGCGGCCGAGTTTGTTTCCATTCGTGACCGCTTCCGTGACGCGTAGCGCGGAGGCACCCGCCAGTTGCGCCGAGCGGTCCACCGTAAGACCGGCGATAGGAAGCGTCGCGCTCATGCGAAGCGCGTTGGGCGTGGCCGAGTGCAGCTTCCAAACGACACGCGTCGCCTCGCCGTGGAACGGCATCCCATTCTTCAACTCCGCCGCCGAGGGCTGTCCCCAGCGGTCGAAACAGACGAAATGGCCTCTCGGGCGCGGTGCGTTGGGCTCGCCACGCGAGTCCCATGTGAGCGGGTTGAGAGGCACGTCGCGCAGTTGAAATTCGATCAACGACCCCCCGGCGAGGTCGAACACGGCACGTACCATGGCGTTCTCCAGAACGGTGGTCTGAGCGGCAAGGGCCAGCGGGGCGAGCAGAAGCAGGAAAGGGCGCATCCGGTGTGCCATTATATTCGGCATGCGGCATGTTTATTGGGCCCTGGTGGCGGCGCTGGCTTTGGCGTGTTCGCCGGGCTATGCCCAAGATGTTTTCGCCGACCGCGTGCGCCCCTTGCTCGAAAAGCGTTGCGCCGCCTGCCACAACCCCGAAGCGAAGATGAGCGGCTTCGATGTGACATCGCGCGAGGCGCTCATGCGCGGCGGCAAGCAGGGCGTCGACATCGTGGCGGGGAGGCCCACCGACAGCAGATTGTTCCAATTCGTCTCCACTCGTAAGATGCCGCCCGCCGAAGCGCTAACCGAAGCCGAAGTGGAAACGCTCCGCCAGTGGATCGAATCCGGAGCCGCATGGACAGGGCCGGAATCGTTCCATCAGAAGCGGGCCAGAGCGGGATTGGATTGGTGGGCGCTGCAGCCACCGAAACCGCAAGTCATTCCCCGGATAGCTGGGATGACGAATCCCATTGATGCCTTTCTTTCGCAGAAGCTCCAGGAGAAGGGGCTCGCCTTCGCGCCGCGCGCCGACGAGCACACGCTCATTCGCCGCCTTCATTTCGCCGTCACCGGACTGCCTCCGCGCGCAGATGACTTGCGCAAGCCGTTTTCCGAAGCGATGGAGCAGACGCTCGCCTCGCCTCAGTATGGCGAGCGTTGGGGACGTTTGTGGCTGGACGTCGCGCGCTTCGGCGAAACCGACGGCGGAGAGCACAACAACGAACGCTTCACCGCCTGGAAATATCGCGACTGGGTGATCGAAGCACTGAACCAGGACATGCCTTACGACGAATTCGTGCGGCAGCAGGTGGCGGGCGATGCGCTGTATCCGGGCAATCCGAAGGCGACCGCCGCCACGGGCTTCCTCGTGACTGGACCCTGGGACTCCGTCACCAAGAGCATCAACAAGGACAAGTTGATGGCTATGTCCATTCGCCAGGACGAACTAGACGACATGATCACGGCGACGATGGCCTCGTTCATGGGATTGACCGTCAATTGTGCGCGCTGCCACGACCACAAGTTCGATCCAATTCCCACACGCGATTACTACCGGCTGGGCGCGGTGTTTAAGGGCGTCACCTACGGCGAACGCATCGTGGCGACCGAAGACGAGAAGGAGCATCGAAAACAGCTCGTGGAACCTGTCGAGCGGGAATTGAAGCGCGTTCGCTCCGAAATTGCCGCCATCGAGGACGAGCCGCGCACGCGCATGCTGCGAGAGAAGTATCTCCGCTTCGACCGTGAGCGAGGCGAAGGCGCACGGCGCCTGCCCGTGAACCCGATCTGGAATCGCGAACGCATCTCGCCATCGACAACCAAACGATTGCGCATGGTGATCACCTCGCATCAGGGTAGACTCGCCAAGATCGACCGCCTGGAAGTGCTGTCCTCCAGCCACGTGATTCAGAATTGGTCCGCGCCCGCGGCGGCAACCAGCGAGAACCCGGTGATTCTCGAAATCGAGCTGGCCGCGCCATGGACCGTCAGCGAATTCGTCTGGTCCAGCGATGGCGTTCGTGGCTCTCGCGACGGGATGCCGAAGGTGTACCGTTTTGAAACCTCGACGGATGGCATCACGTGGAAGGAGATCGGTTCATCGATCGATCATGATGCCGACGTCGAAGTACTTTTGCCCGAGGTTTCGCCAGAGGAGTTGCGCGCTGCCGTGGCTGTGGAAAAGCGGGCGGCCTGGCAGACACTGCTTGCGGAGCGGGACAAACTGGACGCACAGATGCGTTCGATTCCTCCGCTACCGAGTGTGCACGCCGCCTATCCGGAGCCGATGCAGCCGGCATTTGTGCTGGAACGCGGAAGCCTCGCCAAACCAGGTGAGCCTGCCACGCCGGGCGCGCTGAGCGCCATCAAGTCAATCGGCGCCGACCTCGAAATTCCCCCCGATGCCGACGACTCATCGCGCCGCAAAGCACTCGCGCGCTGGCTCACTGACCAGCGCAATCCACTGCTCGCGCGTGTGATGGTAAACCGAGTCTGGTTCTGGCATTTCGGCAACGGCATAGTCAACACGCCCAGCGATTTCGGCTACAACGGTGACCGCCCTTCGCACCCGGAGCTGCTCGACTGGCTCGCGATCGAATTCATGAACCATGGCTGGAGCTTGAAGTGGCTGCAGCGTCAAATCATGACGTCGCAGGCGTGGCAACAGTCGTCACGGCACAACGAGAAGGCCTTCGCCGCCGACGCCTCAAACCGTTTGGTGTGGCACATGCCGCTAAAACGTATGGACGCCGAAATGTTACGGGACTCGATTCTCGCCTCGGCGGGCAACCTGAATGGCGAGCGTGGCGGCCCCAGCTACCTGCTACAAAAAAAGGCGACCGGCGGCAGCTACATGCACAAAGTGTTGGATAACGACGGTCCCGAGGTATGGCGGCGTGCGGTGTATCGCTTCGTGGTGCGCGGTGGAGAGCGCATTTTTCTGGACAGCTTCGACTGCCCCGATCCCGCGGTGGCCACGCCGCAGCGGAGCGTATCAAACACGCCGGTGCAGGCGCTCACACTGTTAAACAACAAGTTCGTGATGAAGCAGGCTGGACTGCTTGCCGCGCAATTGGAACGTGCGGGCGGTGACACGATCGGCGCGGCATACAACAGGATCCACCAGCGTGCGCCGTCCGCTAAAGAGCGCGAGCTTGCCGAGCGCTTCATCTCACAACATGGCTTAGCGCTGTACTTGCGAGCGCTGTGGAACACAAATGAGTTTGTCTATGTGCCATAGGAAGTCGAAATGATCACGCGCAGACAGTGGTTGTGGGAAGTCGGAGGTGGCGCGCTGGGTATCGGGCTCGCGCAGTTGGCGGCGGCCAAACCGCACTTCACGCCGAAGGCCAAACGCGCCATCTTCATTTTCCTCCCCGGCGGCGTCAGTCACATCGACACGTTCGACTACAAACCGGCATTGGCGAAAAGCCATGGCAAGGAGACGAAGGGCGCGAACACCATCACGCCTTTCTTCGGCAAGAGGGGCACAGTGATGCGCAGTCCGTGGGAGTTTTCTCAACACGGACGATCGGGCGCGCATGTTTCCACGATGCTGCCTCATTTGGCCGGATGCGTGGACGACCTGACGTTCATTCACTCCATGGTGTCTCGCTCGAACAGCCACGGGCCCGCAATGTTTCAGATGTCCACAGGCTTCGTATTCCAAGGATTCCCGTCAGTCGGCGCCTGGGTGAGCTATGGCCTCGGCACGGAGAATGCGAATCTGCCGGCTTTTGTTGTTTTGCCGGATCCGCGCGGCCTGCCGCCGGGAGCAGTGGCACATTGGGGCAATGGCTTCCTGCCGGCCGCACATCAGGGCGTCATCTTTGGCAAGCAAGAAGAGCCAATCGCCGACATCCGCCCGCAGGCGGGCGTCAGCGAGAAGGCTCAGGCGGCCACCTACGATCTTGTTTCGGCATTGAACGAGGAGCACATGCGCGCCAATCCTGGCGAAGATGCTCTGGTCGCACGCATCCGGGCGTACGAACTCGCCGCGCGCATGCAAGTGAGTGCGCCGGAGGTAACCGACATTGGCGGCGAGAGCGAGAAGACGCGCGAAATGTACGGTCTGAGCGATCCTGAGATGCGCGCTTATGGATACAATTGCCTGCTCGCGCGGCGTCTCATGGAAAAAGGCGTGCGCTGCATCCAGATGTACAACGGCGGCCACTTCGGCAAGCCGCGCATTAACTGGGATGCGCATGAAGACCTGGTGACTAACCATGGCAAACTCGCGCGCGTGATGGATCAGCCGACGGCGGCCCTCATTCGCGACCTCAAGCAGCGCGGCATGTTGGATGACACTCTCATCGTCTGGACTACCGAATTCGGGCGTCTCCCTATTAGCGAAGGTATCGGCGAAGGCGGCCGTGACCATAATCCCGAAGGCTACACAAGCTTCCTGTGCGGCGCTGGTTTAAAGAAGGGCTTTCACTATGGCGCTACCGACGAACTGGGCTACAAAGCCGAAGTGAATCCAGTCACGGTATACGACGTTCATGCGACGGTCCTCCATTTGCTGGGGCTCGATCACACCAAACTCACCTACTATCACAATGGCCTGCAACGGCGGCTCACCGATGTGCATGGTAGCGTGCTAACCGAACTTCTGGCCTGACGCCATCAATCGAGCGGCACTTCGTGATACTGCAACGCCCACTCCTTCATGTAGCGAACGCGGACGGGATGAATCACATAGAGCAGGAACTCGGGATTGTCGATTGATTTCAAGTAGGCGCGCAGCAACGGGTTGGCGTCCCAAATACTTTGGCGTGTATCCGCGTCGGCCACAAGCGCCATGCGGCCGGTAATGCGCACATGATCGTGGCCGGGACTCATATAGCAAAGCTCGACGTTCTGGTTGCGCTCCAGTTCGCCCGTCTTGTGCGAGCTTCGCATCGAAGCGATATAAATCGTGAATCCTTCCGTTCGCAGCGGCGAGACTGGGCGCACGCGAGGGCAGTCGTTGTCAATCGTGGCCAGATCGGGGAATTGCGCGGCAGCCATTACTTCCGTGGTAAGACGGCGCAATTCGCTGGGTTCCATGATCTGCGGGGGCGGCGGTACTTCCATGACGAGGCATTGTCAGGATACAACGGTAGATACCGATGATCATCCGATGGTTGGCATTAGCGGGCATTGTGCTCGCGTTGATTCTGGTCCCGTTCGTTCTTTTTGAGGAACCAATCACGCGGTGGGCGCGCGAGTGGCTTGCCAGCCCGCAAACGCCTTGGATGTTTGGGTTCGGCATCGCCGCGCTGCTCGCTTCAGACGTCCTGCTGCCTGTTCCGTCGAGCCTGGTAAGCATTGGCGCGGGCGCGTTGCTGGGATTTGGCGGCGGGATGTTCGCTTCATCGGCGGGTATGACGATGGGATGCATCGCCGGCTATTGGGTTGGGCAACGGGGCGCGCGCCGCCCCGCGGAGAAGCTGATTGGCGCGAGCGAAATGGCGAAGCTCGAACGTGCGCAGCGGCAATGGGGAGAATGGATGGTGTTGCTTGTGCGGCCCGTGCCGGTTCTCGCTGAAGCATCTGTCGTGTTCGCAGGTATGGGCGCGATGCGTTTCTCGCGGTTCCTGTTGATGACGACATTGGCGAACGTGCTGATTTCGGGAATTTATGCTTGGATAGGTTCATCGGTCATGGTCACAGCCAACAGCGTTCATGATTTCAAGATGAAAGCCATCGACGGCCATGAAGTGAGCCTCGCCGATTACAAAGGCAAGGTTCTGCTCATCGTCAACGTGGCGAGCAAGTGTGGGTATACGCCGCAGTACAAGGCGTTGGAAGCCGTGGCGCGCAAGTACAAGGACCAGGGTCTGGTGGTAATGGGCTTCCCGGCCAACAATTTTCTGTGGCAGGAGCCTGGCTCGGACGAGGAGATTGCCGCATTCTGCAAACGCAGTTATGACGTGACGTTTCCCATGTTTTCTAAGATCAGCGTGCTCGGTAGCGACAAGGCGCCGCTCTACGAATACCTCACCAGCGATGTCGCGAACAAGCAGACGTCGGGCATGATCAAGTGGAACTTCACAAAGTTCCTAGTGGACGGCGACGGTAAACCCATCGCTCGTTTTGGCCCAGGCACGGAACCCGATTCGGCCGAGGTGACAGCGGCGATTGAGAAGGCCCTCGGGCGCTAGCTCTTCGGCATCTTCGCGATTCGCAGCGTGAGATCCA
>DASRHX010000877.1:0-16319 GCA_035650295.1 Bryobacteraceae bacterium
CGTTCCCAGTGGCCAAGCTTAGGGTAGGCGGCATCACTTCGACTGCGGGTCAGGAGATCGATAGCCGAGACCAGTATCTGCAGGCCTGGAACCTAACCGTTGAGCGCGACTTCGGCAAAGGGACCGTTCTGGAAGTAGCCTATGCAGGTTCGAAAGGGACGCATCTCCCGCGACGTTACGACATCAACCAGCCACTGCGCCTGCTGGAGGCGCGCCAGCCCGATGGCAGCTTCCCGCGGCCGTTCGCCGCATTTCAAACGATCAACTACATCGCGGCCAGTTCGAACTCCATCTACAACTCCGGATCGGTGACCGTGAGGCGACGCTTCAGCCGGCAAATGTTTGTTCGCGCGGCCTACACATGGGCCAAGTCGATTGACGAATCGTCGAATACGGGCGGCACGATCGCTGCCGGATTCCCCAGCGCGCAGGACTCGCGTAATCTTCATGGCGAACGCGGACGCAGCGATTTCGACATCGGTCACTCCTTTGTCGCCAGCTTCATTTGGACACCAAAGCTCAGCTCGCACGCGATGCTGCGGAATTGGCAGGTTGCGGGCACCACGCGTGCCTATACCGGACAGCCCTTCACTCCGAAAGTGGGAAACGTTTCTCTCGATCTGGGCGAGGCAGTGCGGCCGGACCGCGTGGCTAAGGGCACGCTTGCCAAACCATCCGTGGATGCCTGGTTTGATCGCGCCGCCTTTCCAACAGTCCCCCGCGGTTCCTACCGCTTCGGAAGCTCGGGCCGCAATGTTTTGGACGGCCCTGGCACATTTCTCCTGGATGCCTCTGCCTCGCGCCGGTTCCGGTTCAGCGAGTACGGAGCCTTTCAAGTGCGGCTGGAGGTCTTCAATCTCCCCAACCATACGAACCTTTCGTTGCCCGAAACCCGCGTCGACGTCTTGAACGGAGCCAGTATTAGCAAGTCGCGGGCCGCGCGGGTGTTCCAACTGGGCTTGCGAATGGAGTTCTAAGCACGGCCCCGGCGGGCCGATTGTGAGAGAATTCGGCGAGAAGCATGAAGAGGTCCGTACTCGCCATCGGCATCTTGTCCCTGTGTGCCTGCACCGGGCCGTACTCCAGTGAAAACGTGTCTGCAAAGGAGCAAATGGCTCCATTGAAAGTCGTTTTGGAGCGGCTCGCGGAAGGGCCGATTCCAGAGGTCGTCGAGGCGAACGGAGAGCTATTCGCGGAAGAGCAGGCGAATGTCAGCACGAAAGTGCCGGGCCGTGTAGAAAAAATCTCGGTTGATCTAGGCAGCCACGTGAAAGCCGGCGACGTAATCGCCGAGTTGGAAAAGACCGACTATCAGTTTCGCGTGCGCCAATCGGAAGCGCTGGTCGAGCAAACGCGCGCCCGCCTGGGTCTGCAAGGCAAGAACAGCGATCAGGTGGTCCCGGAAGAGGTTTCGTCGGTACGGGAAGCCGCCGCGGCGCTTAAAGAAGCGCGCTTCATCATGGAGACGACGGGACGGTTGGCCAAAGAGGGTGTTGTTTCAAAGATCGATTTCGAAAAGGCGCAAGTGCGCGCGCAGGGTTCCGAGGCGCATTATCAGGGCGCGCTCTCGGAGGTAACGCAGGCGCTTTCGCAATTGAGCGAGCGCCGCGCACAATTGGATCTGGCCCGGCAGCAACTGGCCGATGCAACGATTCGCGCCCCCTTTACGGGAGCCATCACGAAGCGTGTCGCCTCGCTCGGAGAGTATCTCGCAAGTAATGCCCCAGTCGTCACGCTCGTTCGACAGCATCCGCTTCGCGTGCGTCTGGAGGTGCCTGAGCGGCAGGCGGCGCGGGTGCGTCAGGGCCAGCGGATCGACATTCGCCTCGAGGGCACTCAGACGATGCGCGGCGGCAAGGTAGTACGCCTCAGCCCGGCGATTGAAGCGCAGAACCGGACGCTGCTCATCGAAGGTGAGATTCCCAACGAAGACGGAGTGTTGCGGCCCGGCTCGTTCGTGATTGGCGTCATTACAGTCAATGCGGCGGCGCGTGGTCTCACGGTCCCCAGCAAGGCTCTGGTCAGCTTCGCCGGCATCGAGCGCGTTTACGTGGTCAAAGATGGAGTGCTGGACGAACGAGTGACGCGGACCGGGCGCAGGCTCAGTGGGGAACGCGTTGAAGTGCTCGACGGACTGCGTGAAGGCGACGTTGTGGTTGCCGAAGCGACCGACCGCATGGCCAATGGACGTGTGGTCAAGGTGAATTAGATGCAGAAACTCGCGGAAATCTGTGTCGCCCGGCCCGTCTTTGCGGTGATGCTGATTCTCTCGCTCGTCGTTGTTGGCGCGGTCAGCTACGCGAAATTGGGAATTGACCGGTTCCCTGACGTGGACATGCCGCTCATCTCCGTGCGTACGAATTTGCCCGGCGCTTCGCCCGAGGAGATGGAGAGCGCGGTCACACGCTTCATTGAGGATTCGGTAGCCACCGTCGAAGGGATCGACAATATCCGCTCCACCTCAACGGAATCGCTCTCGGTCGTGACGATTACGTTCGATTTGAGCCGGGACATAGATGTCGCCGCGCAAGATATTCGAGATGCGGTTGCTTCGACCATCGTCAACCTGCCGCGCGACGCCAAGCCGCCTCTGATAAAGAAACTCGACACCGACGCCAGCCCCGTGATGACGCTTGTCCTCACCGGCAACAAGACGGCTCGCGAGCTCTATGAACTGGCAGATCGGAGTGTGAAGGATTCCATTGAGTCCGTCGGCGGTGTCGGGCAGGTGGTCGTCGTGGGTGGGCAGCGTCGCGCGGTCAACGTATGGGTCGATGCGGACCGGCTGGCTGCCTACAAGATTCCCATCTTGCAGGTGCGCGACGCCGTCGAGCGGCAGAACTCCGATATTCCTGGCGGGCGTGTCGACGAGGGGCATCGCGAACTGGTTCTCCGGACGTTGGGACGCTTCCCAGATCCGCGGCTGTTCAACGAGCTCGTCGTCGCTACCATCAACGGCGCTGCGGTACGGGTACGCGATATCGGGTTTGCCGAGGATGGCCACAAGGAGCAAAGGACCGAAGCCCGGTTCGATGGGCGCGAGGCCGTGGCGCTCGAGGTCCGCCGCCAGTCTGGCGCCAACACGATGGAGGTGGTAACCAACGTCAACTCCAGGCTCGCGCGCGTGCAGCAACTCCTGCCGGACGGCGTGAAGCTGGAGACTCTACAAGACCAATCGCGCTACATCAGCGCCGCGTTCCATGAGGTGCAGTTGCACTTGATTCTCGGCTCCATCCTGGCCTCGCTTGTCGTCCTGCTGTTCATGCGCGACTGGCGCGCGACCGTGATCGGCGCCGTGGCCATTCCCGCTTCGATCATGTCCACGTTCGGTATGATGCGGGCCCTCGATTTTACGTTGAACAACATCACGATGCTGGCGTTGGTGCTGATGGTAGGCGTGGTGATCGACGACGCAATTGTCGTACTCGAAAACATCTTCCGCTTCATTGAAGAGAAGAAGCTGCCTCCGCGGCAGGCCGCGATCATGGCCACCAAGGACATCGGCCTTGCCGTCATGGCGACTACGTTGAGCCTGATTGTGGTCTTCCTCCCGGTCTCGTTCATGTCCTCTATTTCCGGGCGATTCCTGTATTCGTTCGGGTTGACGGCGACGGTAGCGATTCTGGTTTCCCTGCTTGTCAGCTTCAGTCTCACGCCGATGATGAGCTCGCGGATGTTGAGGCCGGACACAGTGACCGCGCATGGCGGTTCGCGCCGCGGCTTCTATGCGTGGATCGAGCGGGCCTACATGAATATGCTGGGCTGGTCGATGGCCCATCGCGGTGTAGTGGTTGCGCTCGGTGCGATTACGATGGCCGCCACTGTGCCCTTGTTCCAATTGGTGAAGCAGGAATACTTGCCGGCAAACGTCGATGAGAGCGAGTTCGAAATGAGCGTGAACTCGCCGGAAGGCACAAGCCTTCTTTCGATGCAGCGCGTGATGGACCGCTTGTATGAAGACCTGCGCACATTGCCCGGTGTGAAGCATGTGGTCTCCCTCGTCGGCACCGGCTATTTGCAGAGCCCCAATTCAGGCCGTTTGTACGTCCAGATGGAGGACGTAGAGAATCGTGTATTCTCGCTTTCGCGGCTTTGGAAGAAGACGTTGGAAGGACGTCCCTTGGATGCTTTTCGAGGCATTTACTCGCAGCGCGACGTGATGGCGGCGGCGCGCGCGCGCTTCAAGGAGTATTCCGACCTGCGAGGCCGAGTCGGCAATATCCAGTCTCTCAACCAAGGCTCAGCGCCCTACGACATCGATTTTGTCATTCGCGGTCCCGAACTGAACGAGCTCTACAAATACAGCGAGGAACTGCGTGAGAAGGTGCTCGGGATTCCTGGCCTCGCCGATGTCGACACAACTTTGCGCGTGAATAAACCAGAACTCCGTGTTTTCATCGATCGTGACCGCGCCGCGGATTTAGGCGTTGATGCCAGTGATATTGCCAGCTCGCTTCGCTTGATGGTCGGTGGCGACGATGAAGTGTCGCGATACCGCGACGACAAGGCGGCCGAAGAGTACGACGTGGAAGTGCGGTTGCGAGACAGCGACCGAAATTCCATGATCACCGTAAAGAAGCTCTATGTGCCCTCGTCCAAGTCCGGCCTGGTTCGGCTGGACAGTGTCGTCGAGATGAAGGAGGCCATGTCGGCCTATCGCATCGAAGGACTCGACCGGCAACGGCAGGTAGGTCTACGTGCGAACGTCCTACCGGGCTTTGGTCTCGGTGACCGCTTGCCCGAGGTGTTCAAGGCGGCCGAGGAACTGAACATGCCGGCCGCTTATTCCACGACCGTTATCGGCCGCGGTAGGGAATTTGAGCGAACATTGAAGGAGTTTCTGCTGGCATTCGCTTTGTCGGTCGTGTTCATGTACATGATCCTGGCGTCGCAATTCGAAAGCCTGCTGCACCCGATCACCATCCTGCTGAGTCTGCCCCTCGCGGTGCCCTTCGGCTTTCTGTCCCTGTGGATGTTCAACGAGACCCTAAATCTGTACTCCGCGCTGGGTATCCTAGTCCTCTTCGGCGTCGTGAAGAAGAACTCCATTTTGCAGATTGACCACACGAACAATCTGCGACGCGAAGGGATGATGCGGCTGCCGGCGATTCTGCAGGCCAACCGCGACCGTCTTCGCCCCATCCTCATGACGACCGTGACGCTTGTTGCCGGCATGCTGCCGCTCGCCCTGGGCACCGGACCGGGCGCCGAAGAACGACGGTCGATCGCCATCATCGTGATCGGCGGCCAATCCCTGTCTCTGTTGTTGACGCTGATCGTCACACCCGTCGTTTACTCCGTATTCGACGATGTCGGCGCCTGGGTCAGCCGGCGCCGCGGACAGAGCGCGCAGCCGATCGCAGTGAGCGGCGACTAGCCACCGCTCATTTCTTTGGCGATAGATCGATAAGCTCCACCTTCCTGAACTGCACGGGATGGCTCTCACTCTGCAACGAAATGGTGCCGCCCGTGAGGAGTGTGCCATCGGCGGGAACCTTCGTTCCCAGCCTGTTCACGTTGCCTCCTCCGGTTTGCGCCTTTTCATAGCGAAGAACCTCCTGGCCATTCACGCGGTGAATGATCAGGCCCGACCCGTGCACCTCGGCTTCCACGCGCACCCACTGGTCTCCGTGAAAGGTTGGCGAAGTCGAAGGTGTGCAATGCCGCGTGATCAATTGCCCATTCATCACTACGTTGGTACCGGGCGTGCACAAATTCGCCGTCGTCCGGGGATCGGTGCCATTTCCGCCAAGCAGTTGCACCTCAATCGAGATCGGGAAATCCTGATCGACCCCCATGTCGGCTGGATCCTGGCCGTGGATCATGACGCCTGAATTGCGCACAGCCCAGTTGGGTCCAGCCGTCGCCTGCTGGCCAATGAATCGGTACTCTACTGCAATGATGTATTCCGAATATGGAGTGCGATAGAAGAGGTGGCCGAAGCGTTCCTTTCCATTGGGGCCCTGGAACTTGTCGTAACCGTCATAGGACACCGTGAGAAGCCCATCCTGCACGCGGAAGGTGTTGGCAAAATTCTCGCCGGCCGGGTAGCCGCTGATTTTAGGTACCCATCCGGTGAGGTCCTTTCCATTGAAGAGCTGAATCCATTTCTTGCCGGCCGCGGGAGTCTGTGCCGAGGCGGCGAAAAGGCAGAGAGAGAGGAGGATGGTGATGAAACGGCTCACGGCAACAGTATATGCCCGGCCGATACGATCCGATCAGCCGCTGCGGGGTATAATCGGCCTCCAGTATGCGTTTGCGAATCGCTAGTCCTATTCTCGGCCTGCTGATGCTGGCCGCATGCTCCTCTACTCCCGAGCCGAAAAAGGAGGCTGCACCTCCGCCTGAGCCGGAAGCACCAAAGGCGTCTACCACGCCCAGTAAAGTAGGTGTGCCGGAGGTGTTCAAAGTGAAGATGGAAACGAGCAAAGGACCGGTGGTGATCGAAGTCCATCGCGAATGGGCGCCCATCGGCGCGGACCGGTTCTATGAACTCGTCAAAGACGGCTTCTTTCAAGAAGCGCGCTTCTTCCGTATCGTGCCCAACTTCATCGTCCAGTTCGGGCTGGCAGCCGATCCAAAGATGTCCAAGAAGTGGGACAAGACGATCGCGGACGATCCGGTTTCGCGCACCAATCGCGCCGGGGCCGTTACCTTCGCCACAGCTGGACCCAACACGCGCAACTCGCAAATTTTCATTAACCTCGGCAGCAACCAATCTCTCGACAACCAGGGCTTCGCGCCTTTCGGACAGGTGATCGAAGGAATGGACGTAGTGCAAAGGTTCAATGCGTCGTATGGCGAAATGCCAGACCAGCAGGCGATCACGATGCGCGGCAACGCCTATCTGAAAGAAAAGTTTCCGAACCTCGACTACATCAAAACGGCTGTCATTCAATAGCCGCTGCTACTTCGCATAGTCGGCTGGCCGCAATCGATGCCGGTGTTTGCCGAAGCCAAAAAAAGTGGGCTCGAATGTGCCGACGATATCGACGTTGGCGCGAGCGGGAATCTTAGACTCCAGCCCCACTGCCCAATACGCTGCGTTCACCACAAGTCTCCGCAGCCCTTCGCTCGCGAAGTCAACGGATGCGCCCATCGTGGTTGTGAATACTCGAGCCTTTTTGCCACCGCGCGTCGTAAAGGTCCGCGTCCAGGCGATGGGCATCATCGGATTGTTGAGCTGGCCCTCCACCGGCTGGTCCGTCGGCTTCATTCCGCTGAGCACTTGGCCCAGTAACAGCGGCGTCGTACCTTCTGGAAGCGTCACCGTGTAGACGTCGGTCGGTCCCCACACATCCTCACAGCCCTTGAGAATGGCATGACGCTCCGCGCCGGGTGATGGGACGCCGCGCGTACTTTGCACACCGTGCTTTCCGTGGTGGCTGATCCATGTTTCGCCGAGCACCTGCTTGCCAAACCCACCCGGCCAGGCCGATTTATCACGATGATCGTAGGCCTGAAACGAAGTTGCTGTCTCCTTGTCGAACGCAAACGCGTGCGTGGCCGTACGTAGGCCGATGATCGGCCGCCCCGAATGCACGTACTCGTCGATCCACTTCATTTGTGCGTCCGGCAACTGCCTGTAGCGCGTCGAAATGATCATCAAGTTGGCCGTGCGCAATGCTTCGAGACCTGGAATGTTGGTGCGGTTCTTGGGGTTCACCGTTCCGTCGGCCGGGTCGATTGCAAAGAGGACCGTGGTCCGAAAGCCGTGACGCTTGGAGAGAATGCGCGCCAACTGCGGCAGCGCTTCTTCAGACCGGTACTCCTCATCACCCGATATGAGCACGATATGCTTGCCCCTTCCGGGGCCGTTGCCCGAAGCGAAGTTGAGCCACGCCTCGGCGCCAGGCAAGGAAGGTGCCAAGACACTGAGGGCCAATTGTGCCGTGAACATGCAGGTTGCGGAGCGAACGGATTGGAGTAGCGGCATTGCTTTGGCGTTATTATGTGACATGCGGCCAACCGGCTGCTCAGGGCGATTTCTTTTGGTAGCTACCCAATCTTCCACTCAGGCCTCGTTGTCCGCTGGTCTGCTTGCAGGCATCCAAGTTGCCGCCGCATATGGCGCGCTCGAAATGTTCCTGACCGGACCGTTGTATTCGTTAGTTGTTCCCGACCGGTTGATCGGTTTCTGGTTCACGGGCGCCGTCTTTACATATGCCGCGCTGTGCATCGTTTTTGGCGCGATCGCGGGAGCGATCACCGGACTCCTGCTCGGGCGTTTGGGCAAGAAAGCGTTCCATCTCAACTACGCGATGGCCGCGATGTTGACGGTCGCCTTCTCCGTAAACACACTGTACTGGACAAAGAAGCTCGTCGACTCTCCATTTCTCGTTTTGGCCATTCCCATAGCCATCTGGCTGCTCGCAGGACTGAAGTCGGATCGTGAGAATCTGGCACGCAGCTTCCTGGCCAGCCCTTGGGCAATTACGATTATCCTGTTAGCTCCCGTCTGGCTGAGCCGTGAACTCATGATCGGCAGTGGGCTCACCGCCCGTATGGCTGCCTCCGGCGGTGTCGTGATGGCCGTGCTTTTGCTCGCCTTGCTGTCGCGGACGCGAAGTTTCGTAGCCGTCCTTGCATCGTGGAGGCTTCAACTCGGTCTCACGGTCGTGGTGTACCTCGCCAGTTTCTTCCTGCTGCAGATATTCTCCGCGCACTCCGTTTTGGCCGATTCGCCAGTAGAGCAACGTGCGAAACGGCCCAATGTCGTGCTGATTTCACTGGATACGACGCGCGCCGATCACCTCTCCGTGTATGGCTATGCACGCCGCACCACACCCAAGCTTGAAGCCTTTGCCGCCGGGGCAACGCTCTATCGCTACGCCTACGCGAACGGAGACATGACGCTGCCTTCGCATGCCTCCATGTTCACCGGCCTTTACCCGACTCAACATGGGGCACATGCCGATCATTCGCTTTATAACGCCATCTCCGATCAGGTGCCTACACTGTCCGAACTCCTGGGCAAGGCCGGTTACCGCAATTATGCCGCCGTGGCCAATTTCATCTTTCTCGATCCGCGCTATGGGTTCGCGCGCGGCTTCGATACCTTTCTCATGCCGCGCCCGCTGCCGGTGGTGAGCAACTCGGCGACTTATCTGCTCCGCACGGGGATCTACTCGCTCACCGTGCCTTGGCTATGGACCGATGCCATGCGGCGCTTCTTTACAGCCGACGAGATTGCCGGCGCGGGTGAAAAGCTTCTCGCCGGCGCAGGTGACAAACCGTTTTTCCTCTTTCTCAATTTCATGGAGCCGCATCGGCCGCTGGCGGCGCCCGCACATTTTCGCAAGATGTTTCCGAACTACGATCAGGGATTCGACGAGTTGGAAATCCGCTCCTTCGAGCATGACGTGTATCGTGAATTGCACACCGTCACCCCTGAGGAGATGGCCAAGATGCAAAGTGCGTACGATGGGGGAATTGCTTATATGGACGATGCCGCCGGACGCCTGCTGGAGCGTTTGAAAAAACAACCCTGGTACGACGCCAGCCTCATTATCGTTACTTCGGATCATGGTGAGTTGTTTGGCGAAAAACACATGATTGACCATGGCAACTCGGTCGATCACGGAATCACCGGGATTCCGATGGTCATCAAGTTCCCCTATCAGAAGGGCGGAGCCGTGGTTCAGTCTCCCGTCAGCCAGGTGGATGTCTTCAACACGATTGCCGCGGTTGCGGGCGTGGCCGTTCCCCCGAGCGACGGAGTGAATCTGGCGGCCGGCGATCCCGGCGAGGATCGCGCAATCATCCTCGAGTCATACCCGGCCGGTACTTACATGGACCTGCACAAGAAAATGAACCGCATGGAGCGCGCCATTGTAAAGGGCCGTTGGAAGATGATTCGTTCGAATCGTGGCCGCCGGGAATTATATGACATGGCGAACGATCCGAAAGAAACCAAAAATTTATGGAATACGCGTAACGAGGTTGCGCGCGAGCTCGATGGCCGGATGCGGGATTGGGTGGCTACGGGCGGCGGTCAGATTCCGCTCAGCAAATCCGGCCCGTCGGATCCGGAGATGATTCAACGATTGAAATCTCTCGGTTACGCGCAGTAGGGCATAGGATAATGAATTGATGTCCTCAGGCGCGCGGCTCAAAGGGAACAACTTCATTCTCATCATCTTTGACAGCTGCCGCTACGATTCGTTTATCGCCGCAAAAACCAAACACATCCGCAAGCTGGGCAAGGTGGAGAAGCGCTGGTCATACGCGTCCTGGACGTCGCCCTCACACTACAATTTTCTGATCGGCTTGATGCCCCACACGAGCCCCAAACACGTCTATGCGTCGGACTATTACAAGAAAGACTTTCTGCACTTCAACCAGCGGCTGGGCCTGACGGATTTCGAGTTCAAATCACTCGTTCCGAAACTATATCTACCCTCGTTTTTGCACGATGTATTGGGCTACAAGACGCACGCTATGGTGTCGCTGCCCGTACTGAACCCCGCCACGATCCTCAATCATGGCTTCGATCATTACCAGTTGATGGACAACCACAACGATATGCGGGCCATGATCCGAAAGATGACCTTTAGCGAGAAACGGCCCTCCTTCTATTTGCTGAATATCGGCGAAACTCACTATCCGTACGCATTGCCCGACGAGCCGCCATCGGAATGGCCACGCATTAGCGGTGTGCATGGGGTGTTCAAACATCTCGACGATGAAGTGGTGGGCGGCAAGCTGCTCGCGCGCAAGAGCAAATTTTTCGACCAGAAAAAACTCGACTTGTTGCGGCAGAGGCAAATTCAGGCGGTCCGATACCTTGATGGCGTCGTGGAGGAGCTGTTCGACATCGCGCCGAAGAATACCTGGATCACCATTACCGCCGATCACGGCGAGCTTTTCGGTGAAGCCGGCTATTTTGGACATGGTCCGGTTCAGCACGAGAAAGTATTTGAGGTTCCATTCGTCGAGGGCAAGATCCGATGAATCAGTCGCGGGTATTGCTCGCTTGCGTAGTGTGGGCCCTGGCATGGGTGTTGGATGCGAGCATCGGCCGCTCGTCCAATGGCAGTGAAACGCTTGCTTACATCGGACCTGGGGCGGGATTTGCATTTCTGGGATCGTTCCTGAGTCTGATAGCCGGCTTTTTCATGGGCTTGGGGTCACTGCTCGCTTACCCCTTTCGAGTACTTTGGGCTGTCGTGCGCCGCCGTCAGGGATTTCGCAAAGCGTACGTGAAGAAAGTGATCTTCCTTGGACTCGACGGCCTCGATCCGCGGCTGACGGAACGGTATTTGGCGGAAGGCAAATTGCCGAACCTGAAACACCTCCAGCAGAGCGGCTCATATAACCGTCTGCGTACGACGTTCCCTTCGCTTTCTCCCGTGGCTTGGTCGACATTTGCCACCGGAGTGAATCCGGCCCGCCACAACATCTTCGATTTTCTCAATCGGAATTTGAAGTCCTATATTCCGGAGCTGTCTTCGGCTCGCGTGGGAAAGCCTCGCCGCGTGCTGAAACTTGGCCGCTGGCAAATTCCGTTGTCCTCGCCACCCGTCGAGCTGCGCCGCAAGAGCCAACCTTTCTGGAAGATCCTCGGCGAGCACAACATCGGATGTACGATCCTCCGCGTTCCCATCACGTTTCCGCCGGAAAAGTTCAACGGCCGGATGTTGTCAGCCATGGCAACGCCGGATCTCAAAGGGACGCAGGGGAGCTTTTCTCATTACTCCACGCGCCAGGCGGATCCGGTCTTCGAGGGCGGCAGCCGATATCTGCTGGAGAAAACCAACGACGGTTTTGCGGGCAGCCTCGAAGGCCCGGAAGATGCACTGCATGTTGCCGGGGGTGCGCTGAAGCTGCCGTTCACTATCAAGCCGGCAGCCGGCGGCAGTGCCTTGCTCCACATCAATGGCGAGATCCACACATTACAGCGTGGCGAATACACCGCCTGGATCTCGCTCCCCTTTCGCGCGGGCATGGGGGTAAAGGTATACGGGATTGCGCGTTTTCTGCTGACGGAAACCGAACCCGAGTTTTCTGTTTACGTCACGCCCGTTCAGATCGATCCCGAACGGCCGGCGTTGCCAATCTCGTATCCGTCGTTCTATGCGAACTATCTGGCCAAGTTATTGGGGCCTTACTCGACCCTTGGCATGGCCGAGGACACTTGGGCGCTCAACGAAAGAGTCATCGACGAGGATGGATTTCTCAAACAGGCGTGGCTCACCTACGATGAGCGCGAGAGGATGTTCGAGAGTGCGCTCAACAAGACGCGGCGCGGCGTTGTGGCTTGCGTGTTTGATACGCCCGATCGCATTCAGCATATGTTCTATCGCTTCCTCGACGGGCGCAACGGCGACGAGCGCTACGCGCGCGTGATCGAGGATCTTTATCAGCGCATGGATACTCTTGTCGGCAAGGCGATGCGCCATGCATCGCCTGACACGGTTATCTTCGTGCTGTCCGATCATGGATTCTGCTCCTTCCGGCGCGGCGTCAATTTGAACACGTGGCTTAAAGAGAACGGGTACCTTGCACTCAAGGATGGCGCAACCGGGAGCGGTCCGTATTTTCAGGGCGTGGATTGGTCACGTACCAAGGCCTACACGCTTGGGTTGGGTGGTTTGTACCTGAATATGAAGGGCAGGGAATCCGAGGGCATCGTTTCAAAGAGCGAGGCCGAGGCATTGAAAGCCGAATTGGTTGCGAAGCTTTCCGGCCTGCGCGACGAAGCCGCGAACGGCATTTCCATTCGCGAAGTCTACACAACAAGCGCGCTCTACAAGGGGCCGTACTTGGGTGAAGCGCCGGACATGATCGTTGGCTACAACGAAGGCTACCGGACCTCATGGGATGCGGCCGTTGGCAAGGTCAGCGCCACCGTGTTCGAAGACAACGAAAAGGCATGGAGCGGTGACCACTGCGTCGATCCGCTTCTGGTGCCCGGCGTTCTCTTTTCGAACCGCAAAGTGGAGGCCGAGTCGCCAGGCCTTGAGGACCTTGCTCCTACAGTGCTCGCGCTTTTCGGACTCGACCGCCCGGCATGGATGGAGGGCAGCCCCATATTCCGGTTGGGCGGCGCATGATCCGGGTCCTCCTGCTCGCAGTTGGTCTGGTGCTGCTGTCTTCCGCGTGCGGGCGAAGCGGCCGCGGCGCGGGGGGGAAGCAAATCGTCGTGCTCGGTATCGACGGAATGGATCCGAAGTTTCTCGAAGCGCACTGGAGCGCCCTTCCCAATCTGCGAAAGCTAAGCGAGGAAGGTGAATTCAAACGCCTCGGTACCACGGTGCCGCCCCAAAGCCCGGTTGCGTGGTCCACATTCATCACCGGCCTGGACCCTGGCGGCCATGGTGTCTACGGCTTCCTCCATCGCGATCCCGCAACGGCACAGCCGTTCTCCTCGCTCGCCGAAGTGAGCGCCCCATCACGCAGCATTGGAATCGGCCCGTATGAGTTGCCGATCGTAGCGGGCAAGATCAAAAACATCCGCAAAGGTAAACCATTTTGGCAGACGCTCGCCGAGCACGACGTCCCGGTGGCCATTATGCGCATGCCCACCAATTTTCCTCCGCACGAGTGTGAAGGGGATGCGCTCTCTGGCATGGGCACCCCCGATATTCGAGGCACCTTCGGCACATTCACTTTCTTCACGAATTCGGCTAGCGAAAAGACTCGAAGCGTACCCGGCGGTGATATCGTTTCGATCCGTCTCCAAGAAGGCCATGCACGGTTGCGAATCGAAGGCCCGTCCAATAGTTTGCGCAAGGATCACGCGCGAACTTTCGCCGAAATCGACTTCAACGTCACCGGCGATGCTGCTCTTTTTAGAGGAGCCGGAAAGGACTTCATTCTGAAACAGGGAGAATGGTCGGACTGGAGGCCCGTCGAGTTCGGCCTTGTACCACGTGCCATCTCCGCACGCGGCATGATTCGTGTTTATGCCAAACAACTTTCTCCGCGTGTTGAGATTTACGTCTCGCCTGTAAACATCGACCCCGCGCGTCCTGAGTTGCCCATCTCCTACCCGGCGGAGTTTTCCGCGCACCTTGGTAAGAAGATCGGCCCCTTCTATACCGCTGGCATGCCCGAAGACACGGCGGCCTATCGTCAAGGCATCTTCAGGAAGGAGGAGTACATAGCGCAGAGCCGCATTGTCTCGCGCGAGCACTGGCGCTTGTTCGATGCCACTCTCGACGAGTTTCGCGAAGGTCTTCTTTTCTTCCACTTTTTCGGCGTCGACCAGGACTCGCACATGCTCTGGGGGAAGGACGACTCGGCGCTACTCGAAACCTATCGAAGCGTCGACGAAGCCGTCGGCCGCGTGCGCGCTCGTCACGCCAATGCGCACCTCATCGTCATGTCGGACCACGGATTCAACCGCTTCGACCGCGCCGTTCATTTGAACTCTTGGCTCCGTAAGGAAGGCTATCTGACGCTGAACGAAGGCTCCCGGCCGGGCGACACGGAATTGTTCGCAAACGTCGATTGGTCCCGCACGCGCGCCTACGCGCTCGATCTCAATTCGCTTTATCTGAATATGGAGGGCAGAGAGGAAAAGGGTACAGTGGCGCCAATTGAGTCCGCATCGCTTCTTGCCGAGATCACGGCCAAGTTGCTCGCGCTCCGCGATGACGAGAGTGGCGCCCAGGTTGTCGAGACCGTATACGACGCGCGAAAAACGTACCATGGCGCCGAAGCGGGAGGCGGTCCAGACTTGCTGATTGGTTACTCGCTCGGATACCGGGCGTCGTGGCAGACGGTGCTCGGCGCGGTACCAGAGAAACTGGTGGAGCTAAATCGCGATGCCTGGGCGGGAGATCATTGCATTGCCGCGCATCTCGTACCGGGCGTGCTTATTTCCACGAAGAAGAGCAAGCGGGGCGATCCGCAACTGGCCGATTTGACGGTCACTCTGCTTAGCGAGTTCGGTGCGCGACCCGAACGGGGCATGGTGGGAAAGTCGATTTACTAAGGGAAAATGTTTAAGTCATCGTCGATCAAATTGAGCAAGGACCTGATGGCGCGCATTTCGCGCTGCGCCGAGCTGGCCGGATACTCTACGCCTCAAGAGTTCGTCGAGCACGTTCTCGAAAAGGAGATGGCGCGCATCGAGGAAGAGGGTGAGAGCAAAGAGGATATTGTGAAGAAGCTCAAAGGCCTTGGGTATTTGGAGTAGGTAGTTGGATTCGCTAGTGACCGTGAGTCTAAGCGTCATCAGCCTTGTAGCCGGTTGGTTGCTTGGATGGGGATTCCTACGGCTCTCCGATCGCAAGGGCCTTGCGGCCGCGACGAACCGCCTGCGTGCGCACCTGATGGAACTGCGCCTGTTCTCCGATGAGCCCGCGCTGGTGTGGACCGCGCAGCGGGACTTGATAAAAGCCAATGGCGTGTTTCTCTGGCGCATGCTTCGGCCGCTCGCCGTGCTCGCGGTCCCTGCCGGCCTATTGATGTGGCAATTGGAATCGTTCTACGCGCACTCTCCGCTGCGCGTAGGTGAATCGGCTTTGGTGACTCTCGAGTCGGAACAACTGCCTGTCTCGGCCCCAACCCTGCAATCCGCCGGCCCGATCCAGGTGGAGACACACGCTGTGCGTTGGAATGCCAATCGAGATGCGACCTGGCGTGTTCGCGCGGAACGCGCCGGCATCGTGCATTTACCTCTACTTTGGGATGGGAGGAGGACTCAAGCTGAAATCGTCGCTGGCGATTGGTTCTTGCGCCTGCCGCTCACGCAATCCTACAGCGGCGCCCGCATTCGGATTGACTACCCGGAACGTGTATTCACCTTCGCTGGATTGTCTATGGGCTGGTCAGGATGGTTCCTGCTGTGGTCGTCCGTTGCCGCGGTGGCGGCCGTGTGGTGGCTCCCGTAGCTCATTCGAGCAACCAAATCTCGATCGGACCGCGCGGACCATTATGCGCTCCAACTTTTCGCCACGCTGATGCGTGCTCCACAATGACTTGCTGCATGAGCTTCGCATGTGAAAACGGTTGTGACGGATCGTCCAGAATTACCATGAGCGGGCGCACGCTAGCGAGATAGCCCATTAACGCAGTCGTGTCGCGGAAGCGGGGAACGGACTCATCGCCCAGGAATGAAGTATTCGCCAACACCTGGCTTCCGCGCAGGACACGGTGGCCGGGACGGCGTTCATGCCCGGCGATCTCGGCGGTGAAAACACCTTCGCCTCGCAAATCGGAAATTACCAAGAGGGCAGCATTCTCCATGTCCGGCGTGGCAAGAATAGCGAGCGCTGCCTCGTCCAACCCAAGATGCGTTTTCTTGGGCATGCTCCAGATGTTCCATGCCGGATAAATCGCAACGGCGATAATGCTTGCGCTTCCGGCGA
>DASRHX010000878.1:0-5034 GCA_035650295.1 Bryobacteraceae bacterium
CGCGGTTTGCTTTTGCCTTCCTGACCGGTCTTCTGAATACGCTGCATTAATTTGCCCTTCAAGGCCGCGCGTGCCCGACTGTGCACTTGCACGCTCACATATTCCGCGGCCGCATCCGCGAACGACCGGAAGGCGAGCGTGGCTCCGTCATCATGCGCTTGAAGCATCTCTTCGAACGAGCGCCTATCCTTGTGGTCCAAGAGCCCCAGCAGATAGAGTGAAGCCAACTCGTCCATCCACTGCTTCCGTCCCTGAGTCGTCTCGTCCGGCATTATCGAAGCTCCTCAAGCGAATCGCGCATATTCGCCATCCCCAGCCGTGCCCTGGTTTTCACGGTTCCGAGAGGGATGCCCAATTGGGCGGCAATCTCGGATTGGCTCAATCCTTGAAAATAGGCAAGCGCCAAAACCTCCTGTTGCTCCTGAGGCAACTCATGCAACACGCGCCTCACTTGGGCGCTGCGTTCAGCCTCGATCGTGGCCTCTTCCGGGCCTGGCGCTTCAGAAGCCATCGACCTCCGTTCATCCAGCGCCTCGTTCAACTTTGCACCACGGCTTTGATTGGATCGCAGCCGGTCGATCGCTAGACTACGAGTCATGATCGTCAGCCAAGCGAGCACACTACCTCTGCGCTCGTCGAAATCGGAGGCCAGCCGCCAAGCCCGCGTGTAGGCATCGAGCACCACCTCTTGAGCGTCGCAGTCGACCTTCAATATCCGCATAGCGAGTCCATGCAACACATCGGAGGTCGCATCGTACAACTCGCCGAATGCCGGCACATTGCCCGCACGAACGCGCTCCATCAGTGCCGTCAAATGAGCATGCGGATGGGAACTAACCTGCGGCAGATCACTAGCGGGGACCGGCACACTCTGAGATACGGATTCCCCAGGTGTGTTGGATTCCTCCATGGCAAACTCGCACCATTGTAGAGAATCCGGACGCGCCTCGCCCCCCTTTCTGGTGGATCGGATACGATATGGCATAGCTATGAAGCGCCGTGATCTGTTTCGCGCAACGTCGGCCGCCGCGGCCGCAGGTGCACTGCAACTTCCCATGGTTGCTCAGAACCCGCCAGCCAAGGACGCTGCCGCTGGCTGGACACCGCAAGTCTTTGACAGCCATCAGAACGAAACGGTGATCGCGCTGACCGAACTCATCATTCCCAAAACCGACACGCCAGGCGCGAAGGAAGCGCTCGTTAACAGGCACTTGGACAAATTGCTCGCCGATGGCGTGGATGAGCAGCGCGCGGCATTTCTCGACGGCCTGAATTGGCTGGATGGTTTCTCGCTGTCGAAGCATCAGAAACCTTTCGTCTCTTGTTCGCCCACAGAGCAGACGGCGCTGCTGCAGACCTTGTCGGATGGGACGGATGCAGACCTCGCGCCCGGCCGGCAGTTCTTCCGCTTGGCCAAAAGTTGGACAGCCAATATTTACTACAAGACTGCCATCGGATTCCAGGAAATGAACAAGGGTGGCCGCGTTCCCAAGTCGTATGGCTGCACCCATCCCGAGCACGCCTGAGCGGCAACTTGGTCTCGGCGACCTAATCCTATTCAACCTGGCCGCTGTCACGTCCACACGCGCCCTTGCGGCGGCTGCGCACACGGGTTCCGGTTCTGTTTGGTTGTGGCTCTCGGCCTGCCTTCTGTTCTTCATCCCTTCGGCGCTGTGTGTGTCGGCACTCGCCCGACGTATGCCGCAGGAAGGCGGCCTGTATATTTGGACGCGTGAGAGCTTCGGCCCATGGCATGGCTTTCTGTGCGGCTACTGCTACTGGCTGAACAACCTGTTCTATTTCCCCAGCCTCATCCTGGCGGGCGCGGCGATGTCGGCCTATGTGTTGGGAAGTGGGGGCGCCGCGCTCTCGGAGAATCCCGTGTTCGCGCTCACACTTTCCATCGCCGTCTTGTGGACTGTGACGTGGCTCAACATACGAGGCCTGCAAACAGGCAAGTGGATGGGGAATATTGGGGGCCTTTCTACCATGGCGACCGGCGGCCTCCTGCTACTGCTCGCCGGAAGCTATCTCGTGCAGCGAAGCCCGGCCACGGTGTTGGACTGGCGCCTCGAATGGAATTGGGACAAGCTCAACTTTTGGCCACAGATCGCCTTCGCGTTTGGTGGACTCGAATTGGGGGCCATCATGGGCGCTGAAGTCGAGCGCCCTGAGCGAACGATTCCTCGCGCTGCCTGGACCAGTGGCGCCTTGATCACGGCGTTCTACCTGACCGGCACCGTCTGCTTACTCATACTTCTCACGCCCGACGCCATTAGTCCGGTGACCGGTCTCACGCAGGCCGGTAGTGCCGCCGGCAACGCGTTGGGCCTAACGTGGCTTCCGTCCGCGGTCGCCTTGTTGATGACCGCCGGTATTTTCGGTCAGTTCAGTGTATGGCTTGCTGGCAGTGCGCGGCTCCCTTTAGTCCTCGGCATCGACCGGCACTTGCCCGCCGCCTTCGCCAAGCCGCACTCACGCTACGGAACGCCCTCCACGGCGCTTCTGTTCCAGGCGTTCGCCTGCACGGCCTTTCTACTTCTCATGCACGCGGGGGAAAACTTGCGCACTGGCTATCAACTATTGGTCGATATGACGGTCATCACTTACTTCATCCCGTTCCTCTACCTTTTCGCGGCCGCATGGCGACAAGGGCGCTCGGCCGCGGCTTTCTCCGGATTCGCTGTCACCTCGATGTCCCTGGCGATATCTTTTGTCCCACCGGGAAGTTCGGAGCATCCCTGGCTGTTCGTAGGCAAGCTTGTGGGCGGCACTGCAATCATGATTGGGTTTGCGCGATTCTGGTATGGTCGCAACGCGGCCGCATGAAGACCTACCCCGATTCGGTGCGTTTCCTGTATTCGCTAGGAAACGAAGTCAAAACCATCAAACTGGGCCTCGAACGAATTGACGCCTTGATGGAGGAGTTTGGGCGTCCGGAGCGGTCGTATCACGTCGTTCACGTCGCTGGCACAAACGGGAAAGGTTCGACGTGCGCGATGATTGAAGCCGCCCTGCGCACGGCTGGGCACCGCACTGGACTCACGATCTCTCCGCATTTGCTCGAACCCACGGAACGAATTCAAATCGATCGGCGGCCTGTTAGCGAGGCGGAATTCACGCGCGCATTCGAGCGCGTCCATGAGACGGCACTACGAATGGTCGACGCGGGCTTGCTCGACGCGCATCCCACCTACTTTGAAACCGTGACGGCGATGGCTTTCTGGCTCTTTCGCGAGCGCGGCGTCGAATGGGCGGTTGTAGAAACAGGGCTCGGCGGCCGGCTGGACGCAACGAACATCGTGCGGCCGCGGCTGAGCGTCATCACGCCTGTCGATTTCGACCATGAATCGTGGCTCGGGTCATCGATCGAACAGATTGCATTCGAGAAGGCGGGTATCTTGAAGCCCACTATTCCCGCGGTGTTCGCATCCATGCGGGCGAACGCGGAAACCGTGCTCGAAGAACGCGCCCATACGATTGGCGCACCGTTTATCCGCGCCGCCGATACTATGCTGACGGATGTGCGGACCGACGCTTTCGGTTGCCGCTATTCGGTGACCGCGCCCGCGCCTTACGAGATTGAATGCCACCTTGCGGGCGATCACCAGGTGATCAATTCCCAAACAGCAGTGACGGCGCTCCATCAACTAAGCATTCCGCGCAAGGCGGTCGAGCAAGGAATCCGCGAAGCACGCTGGGCCGGAAGGCTGGATCGCATTCGAACGGAGCCTGACATCATTCTCGATGGCGCGCACAATCCAGCGGGCGTACGCGCGCTGGCTCACTATATTAATGCCCATTTTCAGGGTCGGAAGGTCTGGCTGATCTATGGAACGATGCGCGACAAATCCGTGGATGAAATCGGCGATCTGTTGTCGCCAGTGGCCTCCGAGATCATTCTTACCGCCGCCGATTCGCCGCGCGCCCTGCGGCCGGAGGCACTTGCTCCGTTGTTTGATCATCCTCAGGTTCGCACCGCGCCGCGATTGGCCGATGCTCTGGCTTTAACCACGGCAGCTTCGCCTCAAGACGCAATTTTTATCACCGGCTCACTACACTTGGTTGGCGAAGCTTACTCCTTACTCGCATGAGGCCTTTCGCCCTTTTCACGTCGATTATCGCCCTATCCGGCTTCTATTTGGAAGGGCTCTATGTGCGACTGCGCGGTCTGGGCCACACGCGCATGCATCTTGTGTCGCGGCGTTGGGGCAGGCGCATTCTACGCTGGCCCGGCGTGATCGTGAGCGTCGAAGGAGCGCATCACATTCCTTCCCAGACGGCCTGTCTATTTGTGGCCAACCACGTATCCTACTCCGATACGCCTATCCTCATGGGCTACTTGCCGGCCGACTTCCGTTTCCTGGCCAAGGCATCGCTGTTCAAAGTGCCCATCATTGGGACACATTTGAAGCACGGCGGACACGTCGGTGTAGTTCGCGACGATCCACGCGCGGCAGTGGAGTCGCTGGCGCACGCCTCGCGAATTTTGAAAGAGCAGAGGACCAGCGTCGTGATATTCGCCGAAGGCACGCGTTCGCACGGCGAAGGGATGCGCGAGTTCCGCTCTGGGGCAGCGCACCTCGCCATCCAGGCGCGAGTGCCCGTGGTGCCGCTCGCCATCATCGGCTCGGCGGAAGCGCTTCCCAAGGATTATTTGTCGCTGCAGCGGGCGCGGGTGCGCGTCGTCATCGGCGAACCAATCCCGACCAATGGCTTGACACGCCGCGATCGGGATGCCTTCACGGAAAGGTTGCAAGCCGCCGTAGCAGCCCTACTTGGGCCAACGAACGGCGCGAGCCCGCGCTGATTGCCGCTTTGCTCGACGCGCCTGGTCTCGATGAGGCAGTGCAACGCGCGCAGTCGCTCGCCGGCCGCAAACGTGCCGCCACCATCGGCGCAATGCTCACCACCATGAAACCGCGCTTCGATCGCTGGTGGACCGGCGAGGGCGAACGTCGCTCGCAAGGCTACGCCCGCAAAATTACCACCACGCTACGCGAGCACCAACTCGTGGATCTCAGCGAAACCGTC
>DASRHX010000879.1:0-5504 GCA_035650295.1 Bryobacteraceae bacterium
CTATCCCGACCGGCCGATCGAAAAGGAAATGGTTGCCGCGGGCCTGGCCACCGAGCAACAGATCAAGGAGTTCCGCAAGCTTCCCATCACAATGCGTGATGAGATTTGGACGCTGGCCGGCGAGCACCTGATCGCGAAACACAAGCCGAACCTGCTGCTCTTCCACTTGTTAACCACCGATAGCGTGCAGCACCGTTACGGCGCAAGATCGCTCGCCGGATACACGGCGCTGTCTCATGCCGATGCCAAGGTTGGCCGGTTGATCGAGGCCACACGCCGCGCGGGCATCTATGACCGCACCACGTTTATCGTCGTCTCCGACCATGGCTTCCTCACCTACACTCGCCAGATTGCGGCCAATGCGCTGCTTGCCCAAAAAGGACTCGACAAGTCGGCCTTTGTCATCTCCGAAGGCGGCACGGCGATGGTTTACGTCACGCGCCCCGAGGGCAAAGAAGCCACCGTCGCGGCGTTGAAGACAGCCTTCACCGGCGTGGAGGGAATCTCGCGCATCGTCACGCCCAGCGAGTTCGCGGCGCTTGGCTATCCGGATCCCGCCAAGGAGCCGCGCATGGCCGATCTCGTTCTCGCCGCCGCCGACAACTACAGCTTCAGCGGCACTGCCACGGGCGATGTCATCACGCATTCGCCGGCCGGCTCGACGCCGGGAGCACACGGATATCTCCATGACCACCCCGATATCCAGGCCATCTTCATCGCCTCCGGCCGCGGCATCAAGAAGGGTGCAACTCTCGGACCCATCGTCAACCTCGACATCGCACCGACGATTGCGAAACTCCTGGGCGTCACGCTGCCGGACACCGAAGGCAAACCGCTTTCCGGCATCCTTCAATAACACCAGCGCATCTAAGGTTGCAGGCACATGGATCTGCGACTTTCCAACAAACGCGCCCTCGTCACCGGTTCCACTGCCGGCATCGGATTCGCCATCGCCACTTCCCTCGCCCGCGAAGGAGCCGAAGTCATCATCAATGGGCGCACCTCGAACGGCGTTGACCAGGCCATCGCCAGCCTGCGAGTCGATGTCCCCCTCGCCAAGCTTCTCCCCTTCGCGGGCGATCTTTCGCAAGCCGCCGCCGCGAACGATCTCGCAGAGAGCTACCCAACCGTCGACATCCTCGTCAACAACCTCGGCATCTTCGAGCCCAAGCCCTTCGAGGAAATCCCCGACGAAGAATGGCTACGCTTCTTCGACGTGAACGTTCTCTCCGGCGTTCGGCTGGCACGCCTGTACTTACCCGCAATGCGCACGGCAAATTGGGGCCGCATCCTCTTCATCTCGAGCGAATCCGGCGTGCAGATCCCCAGCGAGATGATCCACTATGGCGTATCGAAGACCGCGCAGATCGCCGTGGCTCGCGGTCTTGCAGAACACCTGGCAGGGACAGGCATCACCGTCAACTCCATCCTCCCCGGGCCAACGCGTTCGCGCGGTGTGAATGACTTCGTCCATGCCCTTGCAACGTCGCAAGGTAAGTCGGGCGCCGAGTTCGAAAAGGAGTTCTTTGAGAAGGTCCGCCCGAGCTCGCTGATCCAACGTTTTGCCACGGCGGACGAGGTTGCCGCTATGGTTACGTACATTGCCAGTCCGCTGGCTTCAGCCACCACAGGCGCGGCCCTGCGCGTCGATGGCGGAGTCGTGCGAGCCATCCTGTAATATGCGTCCATGCGTTTTCGCGCCCTCCTGTTTCTCGCCGCCCTGCCAGCCGCTTTCGCCCAACTCGCCACCGAGTTCAATCCGCCCAAGGCAAACTGCTGTCTCGCTGGCACCGCGCAGTCGCTCGCTGATCAACTACAGGATTGGAATCAATTGGGCCGCTACTACGCCGACAACGTGCGCATCAAATCGATGCCTGCCGAACCGGGACGCGTCGTCTTCTTTGGAGACTCGATCACCGATGGATGGAAGCTGCCGGCCTCATTTCCCGGCAAGTCATATGTGAATCGTGGCATCGGCGGCCAGACCACTGCGCAGATGCTCGTACGCATGTTCCCGGACGTGATCGCACTCAAGCCGGCCGCGTTCATCCTGCTCGCCGGGACCAACGACATCGCCCGCAACAATGGACAGCAGACGCTGGAGATGATCACCAACAATATCGAGGCCATGTCGGAGCTTGCTCGTGCGCACAACATTAAGGTGATCCTCTGCACGGTGCTGTCGATCAGCGACTACACCGCGCGCCCGCAATCGCAGCGCCGCCCGCCGGCCGACATCCTCGCTCTCAACGCATGGATCAAGGAGTACGCCACACGAACTGGAGCGACTGTTGCCGATTACTACACGGCAACGGTGGACGAGAAAGGATTCCTCAAAGACGGCTTCTCCGGCGACGGCCTGCACCCCAACGCCAAGGGCTACGAACTGATGGCGCCCGTCGCGCAAGCGGCCATCGACAAAGCCCTTCGCTAAACTGGTCGCTTGTCTCGAATCGCATTTCTGCTCGCCACGTGGTTTGGTTGCGGGCTGGTACCCATCGCTTCCGGAACCGTCGGCGCACTCGCCGCGCTCGTCATCGCGAGTTTCGTTGAGCATCACCATCATTGGGGACCGCTCGGCTGGGGCATTTTCGCCCTCGCCGCAACGCCAGTGGGAATTTGGGCCGCGGATCGCTACGCAGCAGCACTCAACAAGAAGGATCCGGGCGCCGTGGTCATCGATGAAGTTCTCGGTCAGTGGCTCACGCTCGCCGGCGCATCGCGCCTCGACGATTGGCGCATATGGCTCGCCGCGTTCTTGCTGTTCCGTCTTTTCGATATCGTCAAGCCGTTTCCAGTTCGGCGTTTGGAAGCCATCCCCGGCGGCGCGGGCATCGTCATCGACGACCTGGGCGCCGGCGTCTACGCGGCGCTGGCGCTCTATGCACTATCTCACTTCGGCGCTCTCTAGCTGCGCCTTTGCCTCCGCCATGGTGAAATGGTTCAATCGATAATAGCTCTATATTCTATGGACAACGGCTCCACTCCTGAAATTCGGCACGTACATCCTGTCAACGCGATTCCCGGCGGCGATTTTCATATTCACGGCAACGCGCTCGCCGGGCCGGAGCGGCCCAGCGTCATGCTGGGCGATTCGCAGGCGCCAATCATCATCGGCTCGGACGCCTTTGTGATCGCACGGGTGCCCGAGGGCGTCTCCAGCGGCCAGTTGACGATTACCAACGACCATCGCAGCAGCCAGCCCTACTCCTGCCACATCGGAGTTCAGATCGCCGACTCGGTTCACCCCGTCGCCAATCCGGCGGTGGATTCGTTCGGCAACGTCTATACGACACTCTCCGGTTCACGAGGGCAGAAGACGCCGGTATCGGTGTATCGCATCGACACCGAGAATCGAATGAAGCCATTCCTGTCGGATCTCATGAACCCGACCGGCCTCGCCTTCGATTCCGAAGGGATGCTGTATGTCTCCTCGCGTCACGAGGGAGTCATCTTCCAGGCCACGGCCAAGGGCGAGATGGCCGTCTATGTCGAAGGCATGGGCGTTGCAACGGGCCTGGCATTCGACGGCGAAGGCAACCTCTACGTGGGCGATCGCTCCGGCACAATTTTCAAGATCGCACGTACGCGCCAAATCTATGTATTCGCCACGATCGAACCTTCGATCGCCGCTTACCATCTTGCGTTTGACGACGATCAGAATCTCTATGTCACCGGCCCCACGACGTCCAGTTTCGATTGCGTCTATCGCGTGGCGCCGGACGGCCAGGTGAAGACCTTCTATCGCGGCCTCGGGCGCCCGCAAGGAATCTCGGTTGACGCGAACAACAACGTTTATGTCGCCGCTTCGCTCGGCGGCCGGCGCGGGGTCATACGCATCACGCAAAGCGGGGCCGCCGACCTCTTCCTGTCCGGTCCCTCCATCGTCGGTCAGTGCTTCGCGCCCGGTGGGCACATGATCGTCGCTACCACCAGTGCGATCTTCCGCGTCCACACAGGAATCGACGGGCGACCGCTTCCGTGAACGCCGAAATCATCGCCGTGGGCAGCGAGATGCTCACACCGCAACGCGTCGATACCAATTCGCTCTGGCTCACGGCGGAATTGAACGACTTGGGAATTGAGGTCATCGCCAAGACGATCGTCGGCGATGACCGTGCCCGCCTAATCGAGTTCATCGGCGACGCTACGCGACGCAGCGAGCTGGTGATTCTTACCGGCGGTTTGGGTCCTACCGAGGACGACATCACGCGCGACTGCGCGGCCGCTGCCACCGCTCGCACGCTGCAGTTTTCCGAAGTCCTGCTGGACGATCTGATTGCGCGCTTCGCGCGGTTCGGACGGAAGATGGCCGACAACAACAAGAGGCAGGCCTATCTCATCGAAGGCGCGGAAGCCCTACCCAATCCGAACGGCAGCGCGCCCGGTCAATGGGTGAGGCTCGCGCCGGATCGATTCCTCGCTCTTCTGCCCGGGCCGCCCAAAGAGATGAAGCCGATGTACACGGCGCAAGTATTGCCGCGATTGCGCGCCGTGCTGCCGCCACAACACATCCGCGTTCTTACGTATCGCATCGCGGGCATGGGTGAATCCGATGTCGACGCGCTCGTCGCGCCCATCTATACGCAATACGCCAATCCTTCCACGACCATCCTCGCCAAGCCAGGAGATGTCGAACTGCATTTCCGCGCCCGCTGCGCCGCACCAGAAGAGGCCGAAAGGCTTCTCTCGGAAATTGGCCCGCAGATCGAAGCGCTGCTCGGCGACCGTATCTACTCGCGAGACGGCGCAGCGCTCGAAGCAGCCGTGGGCGCGATGCTCAGGGCTCGGCACGCCACGCTCGCCGTTGCCGAAAGTTGTTCCGGTGGATTGCTCGCCCAGAGAATCACGTCGGTCGCGGGCAGCTCCGGCTACTTCGCGGGCGGCTTCGTCGTTTACTCGCGCGAACTCAAGAACAGACTGCTGGGCATTCCGCTCGACGCCATCGCCGGACCGCTCATCTATTCCGAGGGCACCGCGTCGCAACTGGCCGAAGGGGCGCGTTCCCGTACGGGCGCGACCTACGCGCTTGCGATCATCGGCGTGGCCGGACCCGGTCCCGATGAAGGTTTCGATCCAGGGCATGTGGTGATTGGGTTGTCTTCCGCACAGAAAACCGAGGCTCGTACATTGAAGTTATTCGGCGATCGAGACCGTGTACGCTTCATGGCCACGCAATCGGCGCTGGACTTACTCAGGAAGACGTACTTACTCGCGGATTAGCCTACCTCCGAATCTCGAGGATCACCTTCCCGCCATTGGGATACACGCTCCGAATCGTTCCATCTTCGGCTTCAAAGAGCAACTGGTCCGCATAGACGGCGACGAACTTACCGTAGCTTTTTGGCACACTCAGGCGCCGGGGATAGGCAAAGTTATCGTTGTGCTGTTGTTGCTGCTGCTGCGCACCCGCGAACCATCCAGCCGCAACGAGCAAGACACTGAGGGCGAGCATCTTCTTCATGTCCTCTATAACGCCGCCGGCGGTGCAGGCGTGGATGTCT
>DASRHX010000880.1:0-2145 GCA_035650295.1 Bryobacteraceae bacterium
CTTCATCTGCTTAAGCGAACTTGCCGACTACTCGGAGGGCATTGTCCATCGCCACGAACAGACGCTGACGGGGCCAAAACAAGATCGCATGGAATTGTTGAAGCACACGGGGACGCACTGCGAGCAGCTCTTTCTGCTCTACCCCGACGAATCGGGACGCATCGACGCGATTCTCGATGGCGTCGCGGCCGCGGGCGCCCCGCTGCTGGACGTGGGCGACGGTTATGGGGCAGTACACCTCCTGTGGCGAATAGCCGAGCCCAATACGATTGCGGAAATTCAACGCCTCATGAGCGACAAGAAACTCGTGATCGCCGACGGTCACCACCGCTATGAAACCGCGCTCGCCTACTCGAAGGCATCGCCGATGGCCGACGCCAAGCGCGTGATGATGACGATGGTCAACATGCACTCACCGGACCTGCGCATTCTGGCGACGCACCGGTTGGTGCATTCGCTCGCAACATTCAACCGTTCGGCTCTTTTAGACAGTTTGCGCAAACTCGGAACCCTGCGCAGCGCCGCGAGCGACGCCGATTTGAAGGCCGCCGTGCAGACTGCCTTGCCGGGCAAGATGGTAATCGGCATCGCGCTCGCAGGCGAACGTTACGTGCTGGAGGTCGATCGCACGCCGGGAATGCTCGATGTCACCTTCCTGCACGACCGCGTACTCGGTGGCGCCCTTAACATCACCGAAGAGGACGTGCGCGCGCAGAAGTACCTGCATTACGTGCGCGGCCTCGACGCTGCGCTCGAAGCGGTCCGGGACGGCCGCTGCCAGGTGGCTTTCTTGTTGCAGCCGACCACGGTCGCCCAGGTTGCGGAGGTGAGTTTCGGTGGCGGCGTCATGCCGCAAAAGTCGACGGACTTTTTCCCGAAACTGCTGAGCGGCGTGACGATCTACAAGCTGGAGAAGTAGTACTTGTTCTTTACACCCGCATCAGGGCCGGGTGGTCGTGGCCGGTCGCGTGCGTCACGACGCGGTCATAGAGCTTCGCGCCCGAGTCGCCGTTGGTGAAGACGAAGATCGCATCACCCGTTGCCGGTTCGGCGAGCACAAAATTCTTGAAGCCGGGATTGTCTCCCCACTGCCACAAGTATGTGTGCCCCGCATATTGTTCGATGCCCCAGCCGAGCCCCCAGCCCAGCCACTCGTTCATCTTCACCTCAGGTTTTTCGAGGCCGGGCGTCTTCATCGCCGCCGCCACGAATCGCGCATAGTCCTCGGCTGACGTCACCATGCTCGCCGCCCCGTTCGGCAGCATGGAATCCGGCAGCACGGCTTCGCCCGACTCGCGCCTCCACGAGGAATAGTCTGCATATTTCAGGTCTTCGACGGCCTTGCCGGAGCGTCCGGCCCAGTCGCGTAAAGACCTCGGCGCTTTATCCCGGCCGGTTCGCGCTTCACCGCCGCGGGTATGTGCCCCAGCCGTGCGGTCCGCCGTGTTCGGATCCCACACCAGCGTTGAAGAAGACATTCCCAGCGGCTCGAAGACAAACTTACGCGCAATCTGCCCAAATCCCAACCCGCTCACTTCCTCCAGTACGCGCTGCAGATAGAAGTAGCCCTCGCCTGAATATTGGAACTTCGAACCTGGAGCGAACGCGGGCTTCAAGTCGGGCACGGGTTGGCCGCGATCCGCATATCGCCAGTTCGGAAAGCCGGAAGAGTGGCTGAGTACCTGCCGCACTGTCACCGTGCGCGCCATGTCGTTCGCAAGGTCGTCAACGTAGGAAACCAACGTGCGATCGAAATCGAGCTTTCCCTGCGCGCGAAGTGCGTGCGCGGCGTGCGCCGTCACCTGCTTGGTCAGGCTCGCCGCCTGAAACAGCGTCGACGCGGTCACTGTATCTGGTGAATCCGCTGACCGCACCCCTAGCGGAGTAATCCAGGCTGTCTTGTGCGCCCGCACGGCGCCGATGACCATTCCGGGCAACGACGCCGCCTTCATCATGTCGGTCAGTTCGCCTAGGTACGGCTTCGGCGGCGACGACCTCCACGCCGAAATGAACATGGGCGCGGCGAGCGCTTGCCCAAAGAACACACGTCGATTCATGGACACATGACGACTCATCTGTCTGGTTGGTTAGTGAGGCGGGCCACGCGAAGTGACTTCCGCTTGCCCGCCTGGCGCACTGGGGGCT
>DASRHX010000881.1:0-5746 GCA_035650295.1 Bryobacteraceae bacterium
ACGACGCTTTCCCGCCGATTCAATCGCGGTTTGACGTTCAGCACATCTTACTGGTTCTCGAAGACTCTGGATTACGTTTCGTCGATGAACGTCGCCGGATCGGCGCCGCGCCTTATCTCGGGCGAGAATGACATTGCGCAGAATCCTTTCGATCTTCGCGCCGAGCATGGACCGTCCCTGTTTGACGCCAAGCATCGCTGGACCGCGAACGCCACCTGGGAGCTTCCTTTCGGTAAGACGCTTCAGGGCGCCTCCCGCACGCTGCTCGCCGGATGGCAGCTAAATGGTATTGCGACGGTCTCATCCGGCACGCCGTTCACGGTCTACGACACCCGAAATGTGGCGCAGCAGGGATCGCATCCGGAGATTACCGGCTTCGCCGGCAGCCGTCCCGACTTGATCGCCGATCCGAATCGCGGGTCTCGAACGGTGGACCAGTGGGTCTCGCGCTCGTCGTTCCGGCGCCTGGACGCCATTGCCGAAGCGGGGCGCTTCGGCAACGCCGGCCGCAACATCGCGCGCAGTCCGAACCAGGGCGCCCTGGACATCTCGGCTTTCAAGAACTGGAGCCTCTCCGAGCATCTGCGGGCGCAGTTGCGTATCGAGGCGTTCAACGTCACCAACCACGCCAATTTTGGCGTTCCGGTGAACGATCTGGTGTCGCCCAATTTCGGACGCATCCTCGAAGCTGGACCGCCTCGCGTCTTTCAGGCGGCGGTCAAGATCCTTTTCTGAGATCGACTAGATGGGGGACCGTATGAAACCTATGTTTTTGCCCGGCGTGGAAAAGAATCCGCAGCCAGGCCCGTACTGCGAGTTTGTGCGAGCCATGCAGGAAGCCGGGCGCGAGTACCCGCAGATCTGGCATCTGTTTGCTTTTCGTCCCGAGGCGACCGACCACCTGGCGCGGTTTACGCAGGAAATCATGCGCGGCCCGTCGCCCATCAGCCCCGGTCTGCGCGAGTTGATCGCGGCGTACACCTCCTATCGGAACGACTGTCCGTTTTGACTGAAGTCGCACGCCGCGGTCGCGGCGGAACTGTTGGGGAACGAAGATCTCGTGTGGAGCGTGCTCCGCGATCTGGAAAGCTCTCAGTTGGACGAGAAGGAAAAGGCATTGTTCAGGTTCGTTGACAAGGTGAACCGCGATTCGCAGAGGATTACCGCCGGCGACATGCAGCCCTTGTATGCAGTTGGGTGGACCGATGAAGAGATCTACTATGCCATTACCGTGTGCGCCTTATTCAATTTCTATAACCGTTGGGTAGATGCATCCGGTGTTCATGCTCTCTCCGATGAAGCACACCGCGAGGGAGGAAAGCGGTCGGCGTTGCACGGCTATGTCAGGAAATAGCAGCGCAGTACTTGCAGAACCCCGGTCGCGCCTTTATCCAGGATGGCTGGTCGTCGCAGCCGCTTTCTGTGGAGTCATGGTGAGCTTCGGATCTCTCCTTGTCTTCACGTTTGGCATTTTCCTGAAACCCTTGAGCGCTGAGTTCGGGTGGAGCCGGGAAAGCATCTCCACAGCCTTCGGTGTTGCCGCCATGACCGTTGCAGTCTGCTCTCCCATGCTCGGCCGTCTTCTAGACCGTTATGGGGCACGCCGCGTAGTTCTGTTCTGTATGGCCATTTTCGGCCTGGCCTTTGGTTCGTTGTCATTTCTGACTCCAAGCCTCACTCATCTGTATGCAACGTTCTTCGTTCTCGGAGTCGTCGGCAATGGAACTACGCAGATGGGATATTCGCGCGCCGTCTCGACCTGGTTCACCGACAAACGGGGCAAGGCGCTGGCGCTGGTCGTGGCGGGTGTGGGAGCCGGCTCCATGCTGTTCCCGTGGCTGGCCCAACGGATTATCGATGCGCAGGGGTGGCGAGTCGCCTATCAGGCGCTGGGTGCAATCGTGCTTGCCATGGGGATACCGTTGACCGCGCTATTTGTCCGGGAGCATCCCGGCAGTGACGGCAGGGCACCCACCGCGGATGGCGCCTCGGTAAGGGAGGGGCTCGGCTCGCGGGCATTTTGGCTTCTGGTGGCAACGCTGTTCCTGAGTTCTATCGCGGTCAACGGAGCGATCACCCACCTCTCGCCACTGTTGACCGACCGAGGCATCAGCGCTGGGCACGCCGCGCTCGCCGTCTCCGTCCTCGGCGCGGCCAGTTTGACCGGCAGGCTGGTGACAGGACACCTTTTGGATCGCTACTTCGGCGCAAGGGTCTCGTTTGTCCTGCTGGTTGGCGTTGCAGCAGGGATTCTTTTACTCGCGACCGCTTCCAGTACCGGCACCGGACTGCTTGCGGCGGCGTTGATCGGCTTTGGACTAGGGGGCGAAGCGGATGTGACTCCATATCTCCTGACCCGCTATTTCGGTCTGCGCATGTTTTCGACTCTCTATGGCCTCACGTGGACAGCGTATGCCATTGCGGGTGCTACAGGTCCCATCCTGATGGGGAAGGTTTTCGACGCTACGAATTCCTACACCGGCTTGCTGGCATTGCTGTCGGCTCTCACTCTCGTGTCGGCCTTGCTGATGCTCCTATTGCCAGCTTACCCACCACTTGAGTCCCGCGAGCGTTCTTGCTTTCCGCACTCACCTTCATCCTCCTAGTAGGAACGGGTTATTGCCGGAGCGGGAGGACGCGGCTAGACTCAGCCAGGTGAAGACTGGGCGTCTCTTGAGGGTTATTGTCTTTGCGCTGGCTGCCGTGCCGGCTTTCGGGCAGGGCTGCATATCGGCGGCTCGGCAGGGCGTGGCCATGCTGGACGCATTATGCGAGCGCAGCGACGGCCATTCCGCGCGGCGGCGGTATCCGTGGGAGGTCACGCTCGACTATCGCTACCTGCCTTCGCACCGTCACTTCGTCGGGACCGTTGAGCAAGTACAGCGGGCGATTCTCGGCAACGAAATTGTAAATAAAGTGCACGGCTTTAACCTTACGGCTTCCTACGACATCAATCCGCGTTGGACCGTGACAGCGAGCCTTCCAGTGCTGAAGATGTACCGCGATCAGTTGTATGTGCCGCGCATGGAGACGAGCTTTGTGAGCCAGGGCGACGCCACTGTCGGGGCGCGCGTGTGGCTGTGGCGGCCGCCGACCGACGCCGCTGCGCACGATGGTGTACTTCCAGGGACTGTACGTGTTCAGTCCCCGCAGCGCGAATGGCGTTTCGACGTTCCGCACGAGGCCCGGTGAAGAGGTGTTTTCGGTGACCGACTTCTACCTCTATCGCGGCGGAATATCGCGTCCCGTGCCGAAGGTGCGCGGGCTTTCGATGAGCTTCGGAGGGCGCATCGAAGGCGTACCCGTACGGGACGCGATCGGGAAGAGCGATGGATTCCGGCGGCCGGGCTATGCGATTTCGGCCGATCCCGGTTTGATGTACGTACGCGGCGCCTACATGTTCAGCGTGAACGTGCCATGGGCGGTGGAGCGCAACCGGAAAAGGAGCGTATCGGACTACCGCAACCGGATTCATGGCGATGCAGCGTTCGCGGACTATTCGCTGCTGATCGGTGTATCGCGGCGCTTCTAGCAGGGGGTTGCGCTGCGGGCTCGGAGCCGAAGCGCAACTCCAATGCCTTGATCGCCCTCGCGAAGTCGCTCCGCGGGTGAAATCGTCGCCTTCCTATTTTCGACGCTAAGTGATGGGGTTGGCGGCTCGAAGTGGATACGGGCCGGGGCTGACATGGGGGCATCCTTGCGGAGCATAGAATAGGGACGTGACCATCGCGCCTCACATTGACGTCCCAATCGAGGTCGTTGACGATCTTTGCCGCCGCTACCAGGTGAAGGCTCTTTATGTCTTCGGCTCGGCGGCCCGCAATGAACTCCGGCCCGAGTCCGACATCGATCTCATGGTTGAGTTCCATCCAAACCACACGATTGGCCTGTTTGAATTCGGCGACCTCAAGAGCGAGCTATGCATGTTATTGGGTCGCAAGTGGACCTTGTCTCCAAGCGTGGCTTGAACCGTCACCGTGCGCCATCCATTCTCAAGGATGCTCGCTTAGTTTATGAAGCCTGAGCGAGCCTACCTGGCCGATATTCTGGACCAATCCGAATTCATAACCCGGCAGGTTCGACGAATTGAACGTGAGGAGTTCTTTCTCGACGAAGTTCTCTCGCGGGCCTTGCTGCATAGCCTGCTCATCATAGGGGAAGCCGCGAATCGACTCTCACCTGAATTCCTGGATCGATCTCAAGACATCCCCTGGCCCAAGATCGTGGCGCTTCGAAATCGCATTGTTCACGACTATGCGGGTATCGATCTCGAACTGATCTGGAATATCTGCGATCGGGACATCCCCGCATTGGCAGATAGCGTCCGGAGCCATCTGGAAACGGGTCAAGCGGAATAGGCGGAATCCGCAGGTCCCGCCTCTTGCTTAACCCGATTCACGACAGCCGATCGCACTACTGCTTGATCACTGTGCCGTCGCGGCGGCGGACGACGCCCCAACCGCCATTGAGTAACGACCGGTTCGACTGCTGCCCTCCGCGCGACTGCATCTGGCCGCCGAAGGGATATTTCTTCGCGGCAGCTTCGTTGATCTCGATACCCCAGCCCGGCGCTTCGTTGGCGTAGGCGTAGCCTTCCTTGTACGTGGGCATGCCGGTGAAGATCTCTTGCAGGCGCGGGTTGTCGAGCCCGCTCCATTCCTGGATGCCGAAGTTCCAGCAGGTGAGGTCGAGCGCCACGTTGGCCGCGTGGCCGATGGGCGACACGTCACCAGGGCCGTGCCATGCGGTCTTTACGCCGAAGGCTTCGCCCATGGCCGCCATTTTGCGGCATGGCGTTAGGCCGCCCGCCTGAGAGACGTGTACGCGGATGTAGTCGATCAATCGCTCGGCGATCAGCGGGTTCCATTCGTGCGGAGAATTGAACAGCTCGCCCATGGCGATCGGAGTAGCGCACTGCTGACGCGTGAGACGGAACCAGCCGATGTCCTCCGGCGAGAAAGGATCCTCGAAGAAGAACAGCTTGAACTTCTCGACGTCCTTGCAGAACTGGAGGGCCTGCGTCGGCGTCACGCGTTCGTGGACATCATGGCAGATCTCGATCTCTTCGCCCAATTGTTTGCGGCACTCCTCGAACAATTTCAGCGCCCGCCGGATATAGACGGCCGGCTCATAGACGGGATCGCTGTGCAAAGACGCGGCCCGCGTGCCTTCGCCGCGGCCACCGTAGCCGTCCATGCCCGGTACGCCCACCTGGACACGGATGTGGCGCACCTTCTCGGTCTCGATATATTTCTTGGCCATGTCCACGACCTGTTGGATCTCGCCGCCGGAAGCGTGCCGGTAAACATCGGCCGCCTCGCGGCATTTGCCGCCGAGCAACTGATAGACGGGCATTCCCGCCTGTCGGCCCTTGATGTCCCATAGCGCTTGATCGACGCCCGAGATCGCGTTGTTCAGCACGGGGCCGTTGCGCCAATAGCTGGAGTTGTAACACATCTGCCAGGTGTCGTCGATGCGGTCGGCTGGGCGTCCGACGAGCAACGGCTTGAGGTACTTTTCGACGGCGGGCACGACGAGGTCGGCGCGTTGCGTAAAGGTACCGCAGCCGTAGCCGTACAGCCCATCCTGATCGGTGATGACTTTCACGACGATCAGCCGCAACCCGGTGGGAGCGGTGGCGATCACTTGGATGTCCTTGATCTTGGGCGATGGCATTGCGCGAGTAGCGCGGGCGATTTGCTCTTGCGCCGCCGCCTCGCGCTTCGTCATCAAAGACGCAAATCCG
>DASRHX010000882.1:0-7123 GCA_035650295.1 Bryobacteraceae bacterium
CCCGGTCGGCGGCACGAACAGGTTTGACGTCGTCTTCACGCCTCCTCCGGGCGCAGCGCTGCAATATCACCAGGACCACCTTACGATCGCTGGCACGAACTCTCCGGTGAAATTCCGCGTGGACCTCTACGCGCTCGTCACTTCCAGCGAACGCGGCTCCGTCCTCTTCTTCGTTGATAACATCCTCACCTTCCCGGTCCCCAATGCCACGGTGCGCGTCAAGAACACGCTGCTGGGCCAGGAGTTTGTCACCACCACGGACGCCAATGGTTTCGTAACTATTACTAATTTGCAGGAAGGCGATTGGGCGTGGCAAGCCAACGCCGCCGGACACTCCGCCAATGTCGGTGTGCTCACGATTATCCCGGACCAGACCACCTATGTTGAAACGCGCCTCTCCCGCTCCCTGGTCACCGTCAATTTTACGGTGGAGCCTGTCCCATTCACGGATCGCTACGACATTAAGATCGAACAAACGTTCGAGACTCACGTCCCCGCGCCCGTCCTCGTGGTCACGCCGCCGTTCCTGAGGTTCTCCAACGTCGTCGCAGGTTTTGAAGTCACTTTTATCGCCGTCGCGAAGAACCACGGCCTCATCCAGATCAACGACCTCGCCATCACGGGTTCCGACCTTGCCTTTGGCAGCCTTACGCCGCTCATCGAGTACATCCCCGTCCTGCTTCCGCAGGAAAGCGTGGAGATACCCTTCCGCGCCACTTACATCGGTGAGCCGCAGGCCGGCCAAAGCCAGCGCGTCGCCGCCAACAGTCAGCAATTCGATGGTCCCGGCTTCGCCGATTGTGCCACCGGCGGCCTCGTCGGTCTCGCAGATTTCATCCGCGGCCTCAACGCCATCATGGGTGGCAACGCGGATTGCGCGGACTTGAAAGCCATCCTGAAAGTCCTCGCCGGCGTTGCGGTCCTTTACTCTCTCGGCTGCTCCCCGAACTTCAGCCCAATCAGCATTCCAGGCAGCCCGTGCCCCTCCAAGCCATGGCTCTGGCCATTCTCGTTCCTCGTCAACCTCCTCAGTTGCTTGGCTCAGCAAATTGACGCCGGCAGCAGCGGCGGTAGCGGCCCTGGCGGCGGCGGCCCGATTGGCACGGGCAGCGGCTATTACGGCGGCAACCCTGCCTGCTTCGTGGAAGGCACGGATGTTCTGATGGCCGACGGCTCCACCAAACCGATCCAAATCGTCCGCATCAACGACTGGGTCCGCAGCGGTTACTCCACTGCCGAGCGTTCCTCGGTGACTGAAGTCACCGAGCGCACCTCCGAGGATCTCTACGAAATCACCTTTGGGACGGATCGTACTGTGATAGCCACTGGCGATCATCCGTTCTGGGTTGATGGAAAAGGTTGGACTCCGGCCAAAGCACTCAAGTCAAGCCAATGGCTGATGTCACCCGCAGGAGATCGCACCGCGGTCGTTGCCGTGAACCGCGTCCCGGGTGCCCGCAAAGTGTATTCGCTGGTCTTGCGTGAGGACCAGGCCTTCTTCGCCAACGGCCTCCTCGTCCAGCACCGCTGCGAGTTGCCGTGGCCGGCCCAACCCGCGTCGCCAATCATAACAGGCACGAAATGAACGCACGCTCCTACATGCTCTCACGCTGTCACGCTCTTACGCTCCTCGCGTGGTTCGCGGGTGCGCTCGCGCTGCCGGCGCAGCAGCAGTTTCAGGGGCTTTGCGCACGCGTCAAAATTGAAATCCTTCAGGAACTCACCATCGAGCGTATTGGCTTTGAAGCCACGTTGGAAGTCACCAACAACGACGGCGAAGATCCCATCACTGACTTTTTCGGCGATCTCACGTTCGAAAAGCCGCCTTCCGAGACCAACGCCTCCCCGCAGGACGCAGCATCGCTCTTCTTCGTCCGCGCGCCGACGCGCGAGAACATCAACGATGTCACCGGCAGCGGCGTGATCGGGCCCACGCGCAAGGCCGTTGTCAAATGGTTCATCATTCCGAAGATTGCCGCGGGCGGCACCAGCCCGAATGGCATGGTCTATCGCGTCGGCTGCAACCTCTCCGGAAAAATTCGAGGAGCCGAGATTCCGAAGGATGTTCTCTTCGCTGTGTCCGATACGATCACCGTGCGCCCTGAGCCGCAATTGGAAATTACTTACTTCCAGCCCCGCGACGTGCAGGGTGACGATCCCTTCACGCCCGAAGTGGAAAGCCCGATTTCGTTTACGCTGGGAGTGCTGGTGAAGAACTCCGGTTACGGCCCCGCGCGCAAGCTCAAGATCAACTCCCAGCAGCCCAAAATCGTCGAGAATCGCCAGGGCCTGCTGCTGGTCGCTCGGTTGTTGGGCGCGCGCGTGAATGATTCGCCGCTCCAGACTGCCAATCTGGTCGTGGATCTCGGCGATATTCCGCCAGGCCAAACCCGCAAAGGCGCGTGGGACATGATCACCTCGCTCTCCGGCGAATTCACCGAGTTTAAGGCTTCCTATACCCACGCCTCCGAGTTGGGTGGTGACGACACATCGGTCATCAAATCCCTTGAGGCGCATTTCATAGCGCACGAAGTCATGAACGACCAACCCGGACGCGATCGCATCAAGGATTTCCTCACCGATACCGATCGCGATGAAGACATTGTGCCGGACGCGCTCTATGAAAGCGAAGGCAATGTCCTCCCAGTCAATTACCTGACCCTTGCAACCAACTCGGCAACGTCCGTGGGGCCCGGTGGCAGTTTCTTCGTGGACTTGCAGGCCGACAAAGCCAGTTGGGGCTACATGCGTCTGACTGACCCCGGCCAGGCACGGCTGCGCATTCAAAGCATCGTTCGCCAGGACGGCAAGGTCCTTAACACGAACAATTTCTGGACCAACATTCGCTACACTCGAGTGGGCAACGTTCGCCAGAACTTCCTCAACATCTTCGATCTCGTGGATCTCGGCCCTTACCGATATACCGTCACCTACGCTCCCAGCGCCGCGGATGTGGTGCCGCCAGTCACGACAATGTACTTCTCGGGAAGCGCCATCCCGACTGCCGGCAAAATCTATGTCAGCCCCGACACCCAAATGTATTTTCTCTCTGAAGACCAGAACCCGGTCAGCATCTTCTATAGCGTGACCAATGGCGCGTTCCTGCCCGCCTTGCCATTCCGGTTGCGCAACCCCGGTGAGTATCCGGTCGTGTTTTACGCCACCGACAGCAGCAACAACCGCGAAGCCAATAAAACCAACATCCTCGTTGTTTCCGCCGCCGCGCCTGCGCTCGTGGATGCCACGATCTCCCCCGAACCGCTCTTCATCCCCGGTGATGCTCTCTCGATTCGACCCGACCGCGCCACGTTCGCATTCCAGGCTCAGCCAAATCCGACACGGGTCGATGCGATCCTCGACATTTTCCAGGGTGTGAACGCTTGGGCGACTGTCCGCGGCGTTCCCTCTTCGCCAACCGCAAACACGTCGGCCACGCTTTTGGTCGGTGGAGAATATGTAGATTATTATAAGTACAAACTTGATTCCGGTAACTGGAGTCCCGAGCGCGCTCAATCCGATCCCATCATTCTCACCGCCTTGAGCCAGGGCACCCACACCGTCGCCGTCCTCGGCCGTTCCGCAAAGGGCACATACTTCGCCGAATCGAATGCCGTGCAAGTCACCTGGGTCGTCAGCGCTACCGCTCCGCCAATCGCTATTACCGGCGTCCCTGAAACTCCTACCCGCCAGGATAGCGCCACACTTCTCGTCGGCGGCACGGGCGTCACTGATTACCGGTGGAATCTCAACGACAGTTTCTATCGTGCCGAAACTCCCGTCGCAAACCCGCTCCTGTTCACCGGACTTGCCGCCACTCAGCACCTCGTGCGCTTTCTCGGAAAAGTCGGCGGCGTGTTCCAACCCACGAACAACAACACCACTGTCTGGTGGACCGTCAATCCCCTTCACGGCTCGGACCTCTCCGCCCTCGCGCGCGTGCGCACTGTCAATTACAGCAATATTGGTTCTGCTCCGCTTTATTTTGTCTGGGACGGCCGGGATGACGCCGGCGTTGTTATGCCCCCTGGCTGGTTTACCATCCGTCTGCGTCTCATCGATGAACTCGGCCGCAGCAGCTTCACCACGCGCCTCGTCCAGATTAGTGAATTGACCGCCAACCCAGTCGATCTCGCGGGCGTCGCGCGCGGCCCGAAGAACCCTCATGCCCGCGGCCGCTGGGCTGTTTGGCAGGACCAAAGCCAGGGCAACTGGAACGTCTATGGCCAGGAAGTCGCGTTGCCCGCCGCGCCCATTGTGCCGCTCACCACTAGCCTCTTGAGCCAGGAAAATCCAAAGACCGATGGCCGCTACGTCGTCTGGCAGGCCCGCCAAACCAACGGTAACTGGGACGTCTTCATGGCCGAACTCGGCAGTCCCAATCCGCCGCAGGCCCTGACCTCCACCTCCACCCGCGACGAAGTCAATCCCGCCATCGAGTGGCCATGGGTGGTTTACCAATCCAAGGCCAGCAGCGCGCCGAATGCGCCGTGGCAGCTCCGCGCTCTCAACCTTCTCAACCAGGACACGTTCGTCGTGTCGCCGTCCACGCAGGACCAACTCGATCCTGATATCCAGGGCGGCCGGGTTGTATGGCAGGATTGGCGAGAGGTCGGGCCAGGCGAAATCTATTTCCGGAATCTCGAAAGCGATCAGGTACGCCGCATTACCACCAACACCTTTGGGCAGTATCATCCCGCCATTTTTGATAACTGGATTGTCTGGCAGGACAACCGCCACGGCCAGGTTGACCTCTACGGTTTTGATCTCCTGCGCAACACGGAAATCCGTGTCACCGCCACGCCCGAAGACGAAACGCGCCCGTACCTGGAAGGTCCATGGGCGGTGTGCGAGGAGACCTCCCTCGGACCGCTTACCGCAAACGTCCGCCTCGTCCACTTGTCCAGCCTGCGCTCCGTGCCGCTCACGCGCTCCCTTTCGCAAAAGGCGCGCCCTGCGCTTGCGGGAGGACGCAGCCTCTGGCTCGAAACTCAGAATAATCTGTCACGCGTCGCCTCCGCTGATTTACCGTCCCTGCAGACAGTATTTCAGAACCGCAACGCCATTGCCGTTACTGAAGCCATGGCCAATTACCTGCAAAATGCCTACGGCCTCCTCGCAGCCTGGCAGACCCAAGGCGTCCACGAAGTCACACGCTTCACCGCGCTCGTGCCTGACGTGGCGAGCCAAACCGCCAATTGGAACAGCGGCCAGCCCACCGGCCCCAATTTCAATCTCGTCCCCGGCACCTTCCTGTGGGTGAAGTTCGACGACCGCCGCGTGCTCGACCTTGGCATCAATAGCGCCGGTGATCTTGATCTTGCTCCCGGCATCAATGCCTTCAGTTACACGCGATTCCCGAATTCCTACAGCGCGTATCAATTGCTGCGCCGGCTCGGCCTGAATAACGTGTTCGCCGTTCGCATGCTCGATTCCGAGTCGGGTAAATGGAGCGTGGCCCAGGTCGTCAACAACAGACTCGTCGGACAGGATTTTGCCATTCCGGGCGTGGCGGTGCTCATGCTGGATATGGCGAACGCCGTCAACAATTTCACACCCTGAGCGCCTATGAATAACTTTGCTTTCGTTCTTGCTCTTGCTCCTGTGCTTTCCGTCCTTGCTCTTTCCCCCGCGGACCTCGAGACGCGGCTCGCAGCCGGTGAAAAGCTCACCATCATCGACGTGCGCGCCCCGGCGTTCTACGAGAAAGGTCATATCCCGAATGCGATCAACATCCCTGCCGCGCTCTGTCACACGAAGAAGCTGCCGCCGCTCGGCAACGTCGTCGTTTACGACGCCGGGTTGGCGAACGAAGAAGCCAAATCCGCCGTCGTTACCCTCAATGCCAAGCCGGGAATCAAAGCGGAGATTCTCGAAGGCGGTTTCGCCTCCTGGACGGAGGCCAAACGGCAGTCCACGCAGGGCCCGGGCTTGAGATCGGACGAGGTTCCCTCGATATCTTACGCGCAATTGCAAGCCGCGCAGAGCAATGGCGTGGTGATCGTGGATCTTCGCAAGCAGCCGTTGCAGAGCCGGCAGGCTGTGGACGGTGCCGCACCTCCCCAACTCACCGACCTGCGCAAGGAGTTCCCAGGCGCTGCGGTTGCCTCTTCGCCGTTCGCGCTCCCGCAAACCCGCCAATCCGGCTCGGGCGCTTCGCCGTTGCTCGTCCTGATTGATAGTGGCGACGGCTCCGCGCAAGCGATGGCCGGGACGCTCAAGGCGAATGGCCAGGCGCGATTCGTGGTGCTTGCAGGCGGCGAATCGATTCTTTCGCGGCACGGCGAAGCTGGTCTCCAGCGCATGGGCGCTGGCACGACGGTGTTCCCGCGCGGTGTAGTGCCTGTGCCAGGAAAGAAATGAGCTGATATGTGGCCACGTAATCTCACTCTCGTCTTTGCCCTTGTTTTGGCTCTTGCGCCCAGGGCGTTTGCGCTCTCGATTTCGAACGTGGTCGTCGTCAATGTCACTCCGGGCAGTTTTTCTGTCCTCTGGCGCAGTCCGGCCGGAACAGAGCCGGGGATCTCCCTCTTCGCCGATGCCGCAGGCACGGCCAGCCTGAATAGTCAACTCGGCGTCGAAGTCTTTCCACTGCACACCGGCAGCCCGGATGCTGCGAACGGTTACGAACGTCGCCAAAGCAAGTCCGCCATCCAATCGAAGATGCGCGGGTACGGTTTGATGCTGGCCCGCGTCACGCGTTGTCAGCCAAACACCACCTACTACTTCCGGCTCACTGCCACTGGCGGCTTGCCGGGCCAATATCCGGAGAGCGGACCGCTCCCGTCCGTGACGACGCCGGTCGAGAATTCTTTTGTGGCAGAGTCGCTGCAACTGCTGCTCGAAGTCCCGGGCGTTGATAACCGCGGGCGCGTCGTCACCCTCGCCCATACCAACGCCGCCCATCCGCTAGCCGCGGTTGTGGGCGACGGATCGGGCACGAACCAGGTTCTTTTCAGTCTCAGCGACCTGTTCGCGCTGGCCGGGCAGGGGAACTATATGCCCTTGGGCGAGCAAGAGTTCGCGCTCGATCTGCTCGGCGGACAGCCGGGCGACGAGTTGTCCGAACGCATCCGCATGATGTTCACCGGCGCCTTCCTCGTGGGGTACGGCGTGTCGAACAGCT
>DASRHX010000883.1:0-2779 GCA_035650295.1 Bryobacteraceae bacterium
GCGCGTCGGTGAGACCGTGATGATAGGCAACGACATCACAGTGACCGTCCTCGGCGTCAAAGGCAACCAAGTCCGTGTCGGCGTCAACGCGCCGAAGGAAGTTGCCGTGCACCGCGAAGAGATCTACGAGCGCATCAAGCGTGAAGAGCAGGCCGCCGGGGGCGCGGTCAAGCGTCCGCTGACGGGTGCCGGATCCTGACGATCGACCTCACACCTTGGCGAGCCGCGGGAGTGGCCCAGTAACCCGCCTCCGCGGCCGCCGGATCGCAAGAAAACCTCCAATCGATCCAACCCTTTACCCAGCGGGTTGCCCCCAGTATTCTTGCCGGCCTTCACAGCCGGCCCGCATTCCCGCTGACATCGCCCGTACCACGAAAGTGGCACATCGCGACCGACTCGGGCCCGCCTTGACAGGTTGATCGAGCGCCGGAGAGATGGCCGAGTGGTCGAAGGCGCACCCCTGCTAAGGGTGTATGGGTCAAAAGCCCATCGAGGGTTCGAATCCCTCTCTCTCCGCCATTAAAAACAAGTGCTAGCGCCTATAGCCAAAGGCTCAGCGGCAACTCTCAGTCGGTCTGTACGGTAAGGATGCGGTAAATAGCCGAAGACTGGAGTGCCCATGAACAAGAAACCGGACGACGTGATTGTTCTAGTATCGAGCTTGGATCGGCGCATCGAAAGCCTGGAATCGAGAGCGGCTGAGGAAGACGAAGCTGGGCAACGTGAATACCTGTTCCAAGCGGTGGGCGCGATGTTTGAGAAGGCGGCCACCTACCTCGCCATCCTACAGGCTGCCGGGTACGCAGCCTTTTTTGGCATCTGGGAAGGTGCACGCGAGTACCTCACTCGCGCTGAAAACTTATGGTGCGCGGGATTGGTTGGTTTCTCGCTGGTGGTATTCATCTGCTGGCACGTCATTTTGAATTTCACGCTCGCGCGCCAGCAGTTCGACATTGCGCGTCTTGCGACATCCCCGCCTGAGAAATTCAAGGACGCAGCGGCCGCACTCCGCTCGCGTGGCGATCGACTCCGAGCGCGATTGGCACTGTTCTTCCTGCCAGTGAACCTTCTCATGATCGTTCCGGCTGTCGTCGGAATGGGCGTTCTCCTATGGAATGTGGCCGAGCGGCTGCTCGACACGCTTTGATGCCTTCACCGAAGACCGAGTCATGTCAGAGATTGTCACTGACTGTCCCCGCTGCAAGGCGCGCCACATGACCTTCGATGTGCGCGCGTGCGTGCCTCGCAAACGTCGTCACGACTGGCAGGGTCGGTGGGAGGCCTTTGGCGTCTGCCGAGCATGCGACCGCCCATCCATATTCATCATCGCGCAGAAGTCTTCTGAAGACACAGCCTATCTGCGTGAGCATGACCCGCTGAGTCTCATCGGGGCGCTTCATCACTATGTGAACGTAGAAGGCTTCGTCAACATTTCAGATCTGGGCGCGCAGGATCCGCCGGAGTATTTGCCGAAGGCTATCGAAGAGATTTTTCGCGAGGGCGCGAAGTGCACGCGCGTCGAGTGCTACAACGCGGCCGCAACGATGTTTCGACTTTGCGTGGACCTAGCTACCAAGCCGTTGTTACCGGCCGGCCCCACTCCCGGCCTGAATACAAGACGCGACGAGACTTGGGCCTTCGCTTGGAGTGGCTCTTCCGGAACAAGTTAATAGCTGCCGAGCTGGAATCCCTCTCTGCATGCATTCGGGAGGATGGCAACGACGGTGCTCACGCCGGGACGTTGTCACAAACCGACGCGGAAGACCTGCAGGACTTCACCTTCGAGTTGCTGGAGCGGATGTACACAGAGCCAGAGCGGCTCCGACTTGCCAAAGAGCGCAGGGATCAGCGCCGCGCACCAACGAAGCCGTGAATGCTGCCTGGATCTCTGGCTCAACTTCATGCCGCCAAGCGGCGTAGAGCTAGCTTGGGATCGCCCGCACTTCTGTCGCCTCTGCTCGCTCGATCCTGTTCAGATACTCTCCGCGGTTCGGCGCAAAGTGATCGAGGAACTCGTTGGTTCTCAGTAGCCGGTCCAGTCCCTCTCGCGCGGTGATCAGCGCCTTGCGATAGCTCGCAGTTTGTCGTTTGGCGCGAGCCTGGGCAGAACCAAATCCTGGAATGCTTCGTGATGTTTATTCGTTGTGAAATAGAACATCAAATCGATATCCATTTCCGCATCCATATGTGCGAAGTCGCGCAGAAGACTTCCGCGCACGTCATTTTGGTTGAGTAATTTGGCGAGCCGTTTTAAATCGCGTGTTTTTGCCATCGAGAATTTGCGTCCAAATTATTTGCGTAAAATTTTTGGCATTCGGCTTCCACCAGCCAGCGCAGCGCGTCCATCATGTCGGCGTAGTCGGCTTCCAGGTCATGGTTCGCCGCCCAAGCGGCGCACGCCAGGATGGCCGAGGTCTGCCGCAACTTCCGGCGCTCGGTTTCGATCTTCTCTAGCCCGACAATCGAATCAGCCATGGACGGGGCTTGACCCGTTTCGGTGGACACCTGAGTGTTAACACTTCGAGGAGTCCACAATGCCGCGAACACGACCTGGATACCCGCCGGAGTTTCGCCAGCAGATCGTCGAGCTCGTGCAGGCTGGGCGTAGCCCGATGGAGCTGCTCGAGAGTTCAGTCGCCGACGACAGCTGCGGCGATCCGCTCTTCCGCGTCGCGGGCTCTGACACGCTGGATCTTTTGAAGGTGACAGTTTGTCTCGTCGGCGTCCAGGGCCCACATTCAATATCAATGCGAAGACCGCCGCGACGCGTTGTGATGGC
>DASRHX010000884.1:0-7442 GCA_035650295.1 Bryobacteraceae bacterium
GTCTATGTAGAGTTCGGCGGCAATCCAACCCTTGTCAAGGAAGATATCGAACTGATGCTATCCATGCTCGAGCGGCAATGGGCCTACCTTGAGGAGCGCAACAACTTCGGCCCCGGCGACAATCGCACCCGCGCTCGGGCAATGTTCGATCAAGGTCTCGGCCATTACCGGGACAAGCTCGCGCGCGCAAGGCAATAAGAAGCTGTCGACGCGAAGAAATTTCTATGGACGGTATTACTAATTCGCCAGCGGAGGTCCGCCTGGAATGAGGATGTTTCCACGCCGGTCGGGATATGTGTGCCGCCGCGCCGTGAACTTCGCATTCAGGTACTCACCCATGTAGACCGGGCCGGAAAACGTGTCACCTGAAAGGGACCCCGAGAACGTAAATGTAATCGAGTCGCCGGGGCGGTAATCCGTGCTCTGCAGCTTGACCTGATCGCCTTCGATCGTGCCGAACACGTCGCGCACGGAGAAGTCGCCCTTGTGTGAGCCCAGCAGCCGGTTTCCGTTTTGTTCCAGTGTCAGTGTGTGCTGGCTCTTGCTGCTGAAGAACGCGACCTCGACGTCCCAACGTCCGCTGATATTTCCAGCGGGAGCCGTGGGAGCGGGCTTAGGGGTGCGATTGCGTGAAAGCACTTCGAATAGGCGCTCGGCCACGACCTTATCGTCGCCCGGTTGCATCATCCACGCCGTAATGCTGATCGAGGTGGAGCCGGGGGCTGCCTCGGTGTTGCCCCTCCGCAAGCTTCCTGCACCGAGCGCAATGCGCGGCTTCGTTCGCGCCAGTTCTTCGGCGATTTCCTCACCGGTGACGTGCAGTTTCGCCGAATCCCAGGAGATCGCGAGCGCGGGGCTCTTGTTGGAAAGTCCAGTAGGCTCCCGCAGCGCAGTGTTAATTCCATCAATCTTGGAAACCCGCTTCGCGATCGTGTCGAGGTAAGACAGCCACTTCTTCCATTCCGCTTCGTGGTCGCGTTTCACCCACGCCTCCACCGCGGCTAACATCCCGAGGGTTTCCTCGCGCCCTACCTTGTTGTCGCGCCCCGGTCCATGATGTGGCGAACTCGCCTGCCACGCCGAGAGCAAGATGTCCTTGCGGCCGAGCAGCAGCCCTGCGCATTGTGGTCCACAGATGGCCTTGCCGCCGCTGTAGGCGACCACGGTTGCGCCACGCTGCAGGTGAACATTGGGAATCGTGAGCACTTCGGCGGCGGCGTCAACAAGAATCGGAATGTCGCGCGGCTTCGCCATTTTGGCGACATTCTCAAGCGAAAGCGGTCCGGAGCCGCCAGCGGAAAGATAGATCATCGCTGTTCGCGAGCTCAGAGCGCGCTCCAACTCTTCCGCGGTCTCTACCGTAATCATCTTTACGCCGATGTTCCGGATCGCGTGATCGTAGGCGCTGCGCGCGGATCTCGGCGCCACCACTTCTGTCTTGTCCAATCCCGTCAAGTCAGGTATACGCAGGAGCTTTTCCGGATTTCCTCCAGCGACGCAGGCGGCCGTGACGTGCTTAAGGCCGGCCGCGCAACCGGCCGAAACCATGCCCCACTCGGCGCCGGTCAACTCCGAGATGCGCCGGCCAACTGCTTCGGCAAGCTCGTCAAGCTGCACGAACTGCTGTGCGGCGGCATCCATTGCCGCCCGCACTTCGGGCAATTCCACGGACGCGCCGATGATTGTGAACGTACCGCGGCAATTGATCACCGGTTCCACCCCGATCGAACGGTATATGTCTTTGCCTGGTCGTAGCGGCCCAGTGGCCGCCATCGCCTGCGAGCCGGCGAACAGAGCGGGCATCAACAGTGAGTTCCCGGCATAGAAGAGTTCGCGCCGCGTTGCGCGCGGCTCCGCGGCGTGCTTGGTTGCTGACCGTTTCTTGGACATGATTCCCAAGTGTAGTTGAGGAATCGTTTGAATGGCGGTCCACCGCCTTCACTGGTCCCGCAACGCCGACATCGGCTGGCTTCGGGCTGCAATCCATCCCGGAACTGCACTGGCCACGAGCGCTGTCATCACCATCAGAACGGGCGCCACAATCAGTGTCACGGTGTCCGTAGCGGAAACCCCATACAGGAATGCCGTCATGGCGCGACCCGCCAGAGGCGTGAACAGCAATCCGGCCACGACACCGGCCGCGCCAAGACGAAGACCACTTCCGGTCACCATCCACAACAGTGTCGCGCGCGTTGCACCCAGCGCCATCCTGATGCCGATCTCCTTCCGCCGCTGCTGCACGACGTACGTCAGCAATCCATAGATGCCGATCGCCGCTAGCAACAGCCCGAGCCCAGCGAACGCCTGGCAGGCTAGCACTGCGAAGCGCCGCTCGGCCTGCGCCGCTGTTGCCACGGCATCGAGCGTCCTCAATTCCGCCATCGGCAGCTCCCGGTCGAGCGTCGCCAAAGTCTCTCGCAATCGCGGCGCGATTGCCAGCGGATCACCGGACGAGCGCACGACTACGCTGATGCCGGAATCCGGCTCTTGGGCCTCAGGCATCCACACCGCGGGCTCGGCTTGGAGTGCCGCCGGATAGTCTCGTACGTCGGCTACAACACCCACAATCCGGCGCGTCCGACCAAAGAACTTAATCTCACGGTCCACTGGATCGATGCCTTCGAAATATCGTCGCGCCAGCACGTCGTTGATCACGACAACAAGTTTCGCGTCGGCATGATCTCCTTCATCGAATAGGCGTCCCCTTCGCAACGGCCAGCGGAGAGCCTCAAAGTAACCCGGTGTGGCTTTTTGATAGCGAGCCTGAATCGACTCGCCCGGCTTCGCCGGACGTCCAGGAATATCGAAGGACGTGTTGTCGTCGTAGCCTGTCCACGGAATGGAGCTTCCAGCTCCCACGGCACTTACGCCGGGGATCTCCCGCCATCGGCGTAGCGCCTCGGAAATGAATGCGCGTCTTTTGGCTCCGATGTTGTAGCCCTCGCGCGGAAATGCCAATTGGAATGTCGTCACACCAGAGGTCTGAAACCCATGATCACGCGTAGCCAATTGCATTCCGCTGCGCACGAGCAGCGCCGCGCCAAAGCATAGAACACAAGCGAGCGCAACTTCGGCCACCACCAGGACGCCGCGCAAACTGCGGATCCCATGGCCTGCCTCCGTCACGCGGATGCCACGGCTGAGACTCTGCTCCCGCCGCGACATGGTCTGACGGAAGGCCGGAACGATGCCCGCAACCACACTAGTCAGCAGCGCGGCACTTACGGCAAATGCGCCAGCCAATAAATCAATGTTGATCTCGTGAAGCCGTGGAAAATCCGTGGGCAGAATGGAGCGAAGCACGGGAATCGTGAAAACCGCCAGCAACAGACCGGTAATGCCACCGAGAGCGCCAAGCACCAGATTTTCCGCCAGCACGGCGCGGATCAGCCTCCAGCGTCCACCACCGAGTGCCTGCCGGATCGCGAGTTCTGTTTGACGGGCGACGACTCGGGCCACGCACAGACCGGCGATATTGATGCACGCGACAATCATCACAATCAGCCCCGCGGCCATGATGAGCTGCACAGTCCAAGCGGACTGGCCCACTACTTCCGCCGCCAGCGGCTCAACGCGCGCTCTCTTGTTTGTGTATGCGTCCGGGAAACGGCGTGTCAGGTCATCCACGACCCGATTCAGATCCTGCGTGGCACGTTCGAGAGGCACTTCGGGCTTCAGCCGCGCAATCGCATTGGTGAAGTGGAAGTAGCGTAGTCCCTGTTCTCGAATATCGATTCCGAGCGGACACCAGACGTCTACTGTCTCGCCCTGCAAGGGAGATCGATAACTTCCTCCGGGATGCTGGAAACCCAGCGGCATGACGCCGATGACGGTCCAGCTCTCGCGATTAAGCCGGATCGTCTGGCCGACCACGCTGCGGTCCGAATGGAAGCGCGAACGCCAAATCGCGTGACCCAGAATCACAACTCGTGCGGAGCCCTTTAGCTCCGTTTCCAGAAAATTTCGGCCCAGTATTGGCTGTACGCCGAGTGTTGGATAAAAGTCGTGGGTGACGCGAACGCCCGTCAAGCGCTCTGGCCGCTCGCCATGCATCAGTTCCATGTCGCCGCCCGTGTATAGCCCAATACTTTGGAGCGTTTGGCTCTGACGCCTGTTTTCGAGGTAATTGAGGATCGAGAGCGGAAACTTTGGGTTGCGCTCGGACCACTCGAACACACGCACCAGGCTGCCGGGGTCGCGGTATGGCAGAGGCTTTAACAGAACGCCGTTGACCACCGTGAAAATTAGGGTGTTGGCGGCGACCGCTACTGCTAAAACCGTGGTGGCTATCGCAAGGAACCCTGGTTGGCGAAACAGTCCAACGCAGGCGTGGCGCAGATCCGCTACGGTTCCAGCGAGCCAGGGAAACGTTCGCTGATCCCGTGCCTCCTCCATCGCCGACGAGACGCCGCCAACGCGCAGAACAGCCTGCCGGCGCGCCTCATCGTCTGGCAAACCGCGGCGGCGCCCGGATTCGGCTTCCATATCGAGGTGAAAGCGCATTTCGGATTCAAGGTCCCGGTCAGAACGGCCGGGCATCAACCTGCGAAGCCGCTCGCGGATCTTCATGAGATGTCCTCCGTCAAAAGCTTGTGAATGGTCCCCGCGGTCTGCGCCCAGCCGGCTTTCTCGACCTCCAGTTGCCTGCGTCCGGCGGCCGTCAGCGAGTAGAAGCGCGCCTGGCGGTTGTTCTCCGTCAGCGCCCACTTGCCCTTCAGGAAACCGCGCTGTTCCAGCCGCATCAGTGCCGGATAGAGCGTGCCCATATTGAGCTCAAGGGCACCGTTCGATGCCTGCTCGATCCGCGCGGCGATCGAGTACCCGTGCTGCGGTCCCATCGACGCAAGCGTTTGGAGCACCATGAGATCGAGCGTTCCCTGGAGAACGCCGGCGCGCGCTTCTTTGTTAGTCATTCAAATAGAGGATAGGCGAGTCTCCGTTTGAGTGTCAAATGGAGTGGTGGCGGCTGCTTCCCTCGAGAGCCTGCCCAATGAGATATGATTTCGGACCGCCATGGAGCTTTCTTCTTTGTCTCTCGCCTCGCGGCGATGCCGTGACCGGCGTGCGTTTCTTGCGTTTCTGGCGGGCAGTCCGTTTGCGGCGGCGTTCGGCCAAGCGGCGGATATTATTCAGAATCCCAAGGAGGCTCTGGACATCCTCGAATTTGAGCAGGCGGCACGGCTCAAAGTCGGCGCCGGCCATTGGGCGTATATGGCGAGCGGAGTGGATGACGATTCGACTATCCACGCAAATCGCGAGGGATTCCGGCGGATTCAGCTGCGTCCACGGCGCTTGGTGGACGCGACGAAGGCCGATCCGCGCATGGAGTTGTGGGGGGGTTCCTATGCGAGCCCGATTTTTCTCTGTCCGACGGGTGGGCAGCGCGCATTCTACACCGATGGCGAACTTGCCGTGAGCCGCGCGGCGAAGAATCGCGGGACATTAAACGTCCTTTCGTCGTCGAGCTCAACGGGAATTGAAGACGTGACGAAGGCCTACGGAGGGCCGATTTGGTACCAGCTTTACGCGACCACGTCGTGGGCCGCGACCGACCGCATGATTGGGCGAGTCGAGGCATCCGGGACTCCAGCGATCGCGCTTACGGTCGACAATACGACAGGCAGAAACAATCAGACCTACAAAAGATTTTGGAGAAGGAACTCCAAGAGCTGCTTTGCCTGTCATGACGGCGAGCCTCCTACGCTGAAGGGCAGGCGCATGTATGACGGCATTGATATGACCGGTGTGGGACGGCAGGATCCGGCGATGGATTGGGCGTTTGCCGATCGTCTCCGGCGACGGGTGAAGGGGAAGCTCGTGATCAAGGGAATCGAAACGGGAGAGGATGCTCGACTCGCAATCGAGCATGGATTCGACGCGATCTGGGTTTCGAATCACGGAGGCCGCGCGACGGAAACCGGGCGCTCGACGATTGAAGCCCTGCCGGAAGTAGTTGCGGAGGTGCGCAATCGAGTGCCCGTGTTTCTTGATGGCGGCGTGCGTCGCGGTACCGACGTTTTTAAGGCGCTAGCCCTGGGAGCTAAGGCAGTAGGCATCGGCCGGCCCTTCCTGTGGGGCCTCGGCGCATTCGGGCAGCCGGGCGTGGAGCGCGTGCTCGAGATCCTGCAGGGAGAACTTCGGCTTGCGATGGGAAATTGCGGCTCGCAAACGCTTGCGGCGATTGCCAGAGACCGAGTGGTAATCCGGGCCGAAAGGAACTAGAAGCTTCCGCCATCTCTGACACTACTTTCGATGCCATAGACTGGTTTCGCGCGCAGCGCAAGGACGTTCATGAAACTCATCTCGATGTTGATTACTTTCTCGGCATTGGCCGCAGCGCAGGATGATCGCGAGCTCAATTTCCTCCGGAACCATACTGACTATGCCGACCTTCGCAGTCAGCTTGCCGGCTATGAGCGGAGACGTGCTGAGTCCCTGCTGGATACTCGCCAGTCAAATGTAGCCTCATGGACAGCGGCGGATGCCAGAGCACGCAAAAATGCCGTTCGCGAGCGCATGCTCCGCGCTCTTGGCGGCTTCCCGGAGCGAACGCCGCTGAACACTCGCGTAACCGGAAAGATTGAAGCTGACGGCTATCGCATCGAGAAGATCATCTTCGAAAGCCAGCCGCGCTTCTTTGTCACCGCGAACCTCTATGTCCCTACTCGGGGCACGGGCCCCTTCCCGGCGATCCTGTTTCCGCTAGGCCACGAGGAAGGCGCAAAGGCGCATGGAACATGGCAGGAGATCCTGGTGAACTTCGCTCGCAAAGGCTACGTTTGCCTCGCCTGGGACACTCTTGGCCAGGGCGAGCGTGTGCAGCTCTATGACGAGGACTTTGAAACATCAAAAGTAATTCGCTCGACGACCGAACACACGATCTTGGGCACGCAGACGCTGCTCAGCGGCGACCCGCTGGCGCGATACACGATTTGGGACGGAATCCGCGCGCTGGACTACCTCGTGTCGCGCCCCGAGGTCGATCCGAAACGAATTGGATGCACGGGCAATTCCGGCGGCGGTACCCACACCGCCTACCTATCCGCATTGGATGATCGCATTCAGGTTGCCGCTCCGTCCTGCTACATCACCTCATGGAGACGGCTGCTCAATACCATTGGCCCCCAGGACGCCGAGCAATGCATACCGCCGTGGTTGGCCGATGGTCTCGATCATGCCGACTTCATCTACGCTTTCGCGCCCAAACCATATCTGGTTCTTTCAGCGATTCGCGACTTCTTCTCGATCGCTGGGGCTCGTGAATCCTATACCGAAGCAAAGCGCGTTTACGACTTACTCGGAGCGTCAAAGAGTCTCTCGATGACCGAAGCCGATGACGGGCACGGATATAGCAAGCCGCGGCGCCTTGCGGCATACCGGTGGTTCGACCGGTGGTTGAAAGGAAAAGACGAGGAAGCAACGGAAGAACCGGTGGTTCCTCG